>DASUMO010000100.1:0-2230 GCA_036277695.1 Chitinophagaceae bacterium | reverse complement strand
CTGGATTTTGCAAGGGAAAAAAATATCCGGCAGTTTGTATTTGCTTCCAGCAGCAGCGTTTATGGCATCAATGATCATTTTCCCTGGAAAGAAGATGAACAACTGATGCCAATCAGTCCTTATGCCAGCACCAAGTTATCCGGCGAAATGATGGGACATGTGTACAGTAAATTATTTGGGATACGCTTTCTGGCATTGCGTTTTTTCACTGTCTATGGTCCCGGTCAGCGACCCGACCTGGCCATCCATAAATTTACCCGGGCCATTCTCCAGGGTAAACCGATTACCATGTATGGGAATGGTAATACAAGCCGGGATTATACTTATGTTGATGATACTGTACAGGGAATTTTAGGGGCGATCGCTTATACCCAAAGTGAATTCGAACTTATCAATCTCGGGAATAATTATACCATCACATTAAAGGAACTTATCAGGGCTATTGAAGAAGTAATTGGAAAGAAGGCCATCATCGAATATTATCCTGACCAACCCGGGGATGTGCCCAAAACCTTTGCCGATATCGGTAAGGCTAAACGGCTATTGGGTTATAATCCGCAAACCCAGTTAAAAGAGGGATTAAGGAAATTTTATGACTGGTTTTTGGAGAACGAAATGTTGTTGATGAGATAGGTGGTTGGATGGTTTGATTGTTGGTTTTGCCTGGAGTTTGGTACATGCGCTGTCCCTGACTGTTTTGGTTCACGCGGATAGCGCTGATTTGGTAGAAATATTTTTAACCCTTTTGAAAATCGGTAGCGGGGATTGCGCAGAAAAATCTCCCTAATCTCCGAGAAGTATTAATAAACACCTAACCCATAAACCATCAATCCTACAACACTACATCCGTTGCATGAATAACCTCCCGCTTCGCATGGTAAACTTTTCTGACCGTATAGGTTTTTTTATTCTGGGATTCGAAATAGGTTCGCACGTTAATATCGGCAATGATACCGATGGTGATGAATTGAATCCCGCCCAGCAAAAATATCAGTCCCAGGATCAGCAGCGGTTTACCCCAGATATCCTGGCCCATAATTTTTAAAACCAGCAGGTAAAGATTGATCAGCAAGCCGATGCCGAAGCTGATAAAACCGATGGTGCCAAATAAATGCATCGGTTTCTGTATGTATTTGCGCATGAACACCATCAGTACCAGGTCGCTCATGACTTTGAATGTGCGGTTGATGCCATATTTGCTTTTTCCGTGTATACGGGCATGATGCTTTACGTCCACCTGCGTGATCCTGGCCCCCTGGAGTTTGGCCAATACCGGTATAAAACGATGCAATTCGCCGTATAAGCCCAGTTCTTCCGCGATTTCGCGCCGGAAAACTTTGAGTGTGCATCCATAGTCTTTAATGTAAACGCCGGTCATGCGGCGGATCAGGGCGTTGGCGATACGGCTGGGTATTTTGCGAAGGATAAAGCCATCTTTCCGG
This sequence comes from Chitinophagaceae bacterium, assembly GCA_036277695.1. Taxonomy (GTDB): domain Bacteria; phylum Bacteroidota; class Bacteroidia; order Chitinophagales; family Chitinophagaceae; genus CADEDV01. The sequence continues at coordinate 788 of DASUMO010000100.1, read as the reverse complement.
TTTTTACGATTACCGGCCACGACGTCCCAGTCTTCCGTTTTAATTAATTCAAGCATGGCGGGAATATCCGTCGGGTCATTCTGCAGGTCTCCATCCAGCAGGGCCACGTATTTTCCCCGGCAATGGTCGATCCCCGCGGTCATGGCCGTGCTTTGGCCATAGTTTTTCCTGAGTTCAACGAGAACAGTGCGCTCATCAGAATATTCAAGGATTTGCTGCCGGGTTTTATCGGTGGAACCATCATCCACAAAGATCACCTCGTAATCAATGGCCGGAAGTGCTGCCCGCACCGACTCCAGCAGAGGTTTAATATTCTCCTCTTCATTCATCACAGTTATAACAACGGACAATTCCCGCATAATTGGTCTTTGTCTGCAAAGTTAGCTGATTAAGGCACAAGGCACAAGAAAGGTATAAGAGTGAAATTGGCAGTACTTGGTCTTACGGACATTGTGGGACAAGTTAAAACTGATCGTAAGTTTTAAACCCTTACAATATTCTGGCATTGTTCTCCTACATTGATAAGAGGAACGGCTAAGAAAATATTTGATCTGACGGGATCAATCTTATCGAATGAGGTTATTTTTGGGTGATCGAATACCTGGGTTACAATTTAGGTTTTCTGTTTGCTGAATTGATTGATTACTGGTTTAGCACTCTTGGGACCCCAGGGCGGGGCCCTCCCTCCCCCGCCTCCAACCTACCGTTTGACAAGTTTTTCCATGTACTGCACTAAGTAACTGGTGCAGTCACTTTAGTGTTATACATCGCTACTGTCGCAGCGCTAC
>DASUMO010000099.1:0-4124 GCA_036277695.1 Chitinophagaceae bacterium | reverse complement strand
ATGAAGACAGGATCAGCAACCTCCTTCAAAAAGTAGCGACCGAGAACGATGGACAGGTATTTATTACCGATACCAATGAAGAGCGGCTGAAACAGCACCTGGAGGAATTGTCAATCAATTATCAACTGATCATTTTATAATTGTACCAAAGTGAAAGCAGGAAAGATCATTTACCTTTGATGTATGGGTGAGTATTCGATCAGTCAGGCCATTCAGCAATTCCTGGAAAAGAGTCGCATCAAGAGCTCCATACAGGCCATGCAGATTGAAGATATATGGGAACAGATTATGGGAAAAACCGTTGCCCGTTATACCGATAAGCTCCGGATCGTTGGGGATAAATTAATTATACATACAAGCGTTGCTCCTTTAAAGCAGGAACTTCTTTACCAAAAAGAGAAGATCCGGCAAAGGGTGAATGAAGCGCTGGGAAAAAATATAATCCGCGAGGTTATAATTCAGTAAATGACCGGTGTTTCATCCTCGTCAAATATATCCGCCCGGTTGCTAGCAATCTCTCTTAATATATCATCGGATGATATGATGCCCTTAAAAGTGTATCCTTCAAAAACAGGCAGCAATTTTACTTTATGGCGCTGCATACGCTGAAGACATTGTTCCACGGTATCATCCGTAGTCGCAATCGGCAAACCCCGGTTAACTAATTTTTTCACCGCTACCTTTTGCAGGGATATTTTTTCTAATATGGCTTTAGATGCGATATCATGTTCGGTAATAACTCCCATAAAATTGTCATCATCATCCATTACTACCAAATGATCAGTATTCTCACAACTCATCCGGCAAAGCGCTTCATCCAGCGATGAGGCTGGTGAAATATAGCGGAAATGGGATTCTTTCTGTCCGAGTATAACCGTGATCTTTTCCATATGCAAGGTTTGAAAAATAAAAAAATCAGATACCTGGTCCGGTAATCTCAAGAAACGCATCAATGAAAAAATGAATCAATACCTCAAATCAGGAACTCGAATAACCTGCAATAGATCCTTTGGGAGATGGCAAAACCTGTCTATACTAATTTACTAATGTATTCGCACTCTTGGATCAATTATTCCGTACAAAATATCTGCCAGTATGTTGATAAATATGAAAAAGCTGGCTGCGATCAATACAGAACCCATGACAACCGGGTAATCCAGTTTTTCAAGGGCATCCACTGTCACTTTGCCAATTCCCTGCCACCCGAAAATATATTCCACGAAGAATGCTCCTGCGAGTAATTCAGCAAACCAGCCGGTAATGGCGGTGATCACAGGATTTAAAGCATTTCGCAAACCATGTGTCCAAATCACACGGTTTTCACCCAGTCCTTTTGCATAAGCGGTACGTATATAATCCTGGTCCAATGTGTCAAGCATGGCGCTCCGGGTCAATTGGGTAATAATGGCCATCGGCCGGATTCCCAGCGTAATCGCTGGCAGGATCAAATTCTGCAGGCTTAGCCTTTTTTCTCCTGTCACATCATCTATTTCGAACCAGCTGCCCGAAATATGCAGACCGGTCCAATCACTCAGCACAAACCCAAAAACATAAGCAATGATGATCCCCATAAAAAAAGAGGGCGCCGATATTCCCACAATACTGCCCAGAATGGCAGATGTGTCCAACCAGGTGTTTTGTTTGACAGCCGCCACAACGCCGAGCGGTATGCCGATCAGGATGGCGATAAACATGGCGGCAATAGCCAGGATCAGGGTTCCGGGAAGGGCTTGAACCAGGATGCTCCCCACTTCTCTTTTGCTTTGATAGGATTTGCGGAGATAAGGCAGCTTGATCCCCAGTTTATTTTCGCCGCCGATAAAAATCCCTTTTAACTGTTTTTTTTCGATTTCTTCCCGGTTATGAAAACAAAGGGGTGAAACATCGTTCAGGTAAAACAGGAATTGCTTCCATTTGGGCTGGTCCAGGTAAAGTTCCTTGCGAATAGCTGATTGGGTGGCAGAATCGCCTGTTTGGCCCATAACCAGCCTCGAAGGATCCCCAAAACCCTGGAAGAGAAAAAAAACCAGGACCACCACCCCTACCAGCACCAGCAGGCCATATACTATTTTCCTGGTTATGTATTTAATCATTGACCTGGTGTAGAGGATGAATCGACTGGGAGAACCTGGTTATTCGCAGGGGCTTCGACGGGTTGTACTGATAATTTTTCTACCATCTCCAATAAATCCGCACTGTTCTTATAACTCCATTTACCCTGGATAGTGCCTTTTTGCAGGAGATAATAACAGGGGCTGGTACGGGCCGCTGTACGGATCGCAGTAAAATCCAGCGTTAGAACCGGGATGTTCTGGAAAGATGTACCCCCCAGTGCTTCTTCCGCAACATTCTTGTTGCCGGTTACAAGGTAGACCGGGATATTTTTAGAAGTGGCCTGGGAATAAATACTGGAAAAATCCTTCTGCCATTTTGAAACAGGGGTTGAAAAATTTTCAAAAAAAGCCAGTATCGTATAAGGATGAGATAATATGGACTGGGTGCTGTCCTGCCCGCCCGCTCCCACCAGGCTAAATCCTTTGATTGGTGGTTCATTGTTTTTCCCCTTCCGGATTATTTTATCATAGCGGTTGACGAATTTATACGAATCGTTGAAATCAGCGGGAAATTGATCTGCAGTGAACTCAACCTGTTTCCCGTCTTTTTCATACACGAAAGTGATCACAGTGCTATCAGGTATTGCATTCGCCGGCATTTTCATTTGTTCAGGAATATTATTTCCTTTTTTATAGGGAAGGCAATCGAACAGGGGTAAATAAGTCAGGCTGTACCATTGTATCCCAAAACTGAACAGGGTTACCAGGCCCATAGTCAGTAGAGTAGCCCGCCCGGACATCATGGGCCGGATCTTGTCGCGGTGGCGGAACAGGAAGAGGATCATCAGCGTGAGGACAATATCTTTCAGGAAAGAGGTTTGGGCAGTAATGGGAATACAATCGCCAAAGCACCCGCAATTCTTGAATTTGCCGGATAAATAAGCGTAACCCGTCAGGAAAGTGAAAAATATGATCAGCGCCAAAAGCAGCCAGCTGAATAATTTCATTTGCCAACCCAGTAATAGTGCTGCGCCTGCAATGATCTCGAACGCGATCATGGCAAGGGATAAGGCAAGGGTCCAGGAATTGAATTGGGCCATTCCCCAGAGTTCAAAGAACTCCTGCATTTTATAACTTAGCCCCAACGGGTCATTGGCCTTTACCAGGCCTGAGAAAATGAAAAGCAGTCCAACAATGATCCGGGTACTATTTACAGCAATTTTCATGGCTTTGGTTTGGTTAATCCTGGTGCATTAGAATCAACGCGAATGCAGCATAATTGATAATATCCAGGTAATTGGCATCGATTCCTTCACTGATGATGGTTTTTCCTTCATTGGCCAGTATCTGGCGGATCCGTTGCAGTTTCATGAGTATCAGGTCAACAAAACTCTCCTGGCTCATACTTCGCCAGGCTTCCCCATAATCATGGTTTTTATCCTGCATCAGCGCTTTAGCTTCGGAGACATTACTATGATAAAGTTCTGCAACCTCTTCCAGGTCCATTTCTTCGGGAGAACCCGGGGGAAGGTCCAATTGGATAAGCCCGATCACTGCATAGTTGATAATGCCTTTGAATTCGGCGGCCAGGTCATCGGCTACACGTTGTTGCTTTTTTTCCTGAATGGTACGGATGCGCTGGGCTTTTATAAAAATCTGGTCAACAATGGAAATTGTTCTCAAAACCCGCCAGGCTGTCCCATAATCACGGGCTTTTTTTAAAAAGATTTCACGGCAGGATTCAATGACTTTATCGTATTGCTGGTTGGTTGTTGTCATGATTGGTTAAAATAGTCGGAAATATCTCCAAAGCCCTAAGCCGGAACCTGGATGAATATTTCAATTTTCTATACAACTTCAGGTCTTTCGGACTTTCCGACTACCGGACTTCGAGCTTTGGGCTTCGCACTTCGAACTTCAGACTTCGGACTTCGGACTTCGGACTTCCTTATATTAGCTTCAAAAATAAAGAACAAAGCCTAATGTTTACACTCAATTGCAAAGGAAGGCTATTGGTATTGGATAAACCAGTTGTGATGGGAATTATCAATATTACGCCCGATTCTTTTT
>DASUMO010000098.1:0-5672 GCA_036277695.1 Chitinophagaceae bacterium | reverse complement strand
GCTGCGACCAGCTGTCGATGAACAGAAGAAAACAGAAAACAGGCAAAATAATTCTATGCATGAAAAGGGGATTTAAACCTGAATGTACAAATTCAACCGCTAAGTAAAATCAGTGGGCAGATCCAACTAAGAATGTTTTTCAGAAATTGAATAGCGTGCCCGGCCTGGTTGCCGGCAAATGTTTTTAATTTGGAATAAAATGATCCTATATGAGTGAGTTAATTAAGGAGTTCAATGCATACCGCAGTAAAATGAATGAAGTGATCCTTTCCAAAGACAATCTCGTGATTAAACGACTCTGGAACCTGGATACCAATACCTATGCCGAGGGGGCTTTGGATACCCGTACCAAGGAAATGCTGGGGCTGGTAGCCAGTATGGTGCTTCGCTGTGATGATTGCATTAAATATCATTTAGGGAAATGTTCGGAGCTGGGTATAAGCACTGAACAGGTTTACGAAGTCTTTGCTGTGGCCAATATTGTAGGCGGCACTATCGTCATACCTCATACAAGGCGGGCAGCCGAATATTGGGAAGAATTGAAGGAAAATGGGTAAAGAATGGCGATTTTCTGTTATAGAAATATGTAAATTCTGTCCGGGAGCATGACAATAGTCTCCTGGGCTATTTTCCTCATGGAACATTTGGCTATCTACTGTAAATTTGTACTCAACCCCAAATTATGAGTGAAGCCACAATAGTACCCCCCTTGACAGCCAAGGATTTTTCCACTGACCAGGAAGTGAGATGGTGCCCCGGATGCGGTGATTATTCCATCCTTGCACAGGTGCAAAAAGTAATGCCTACCCTGGGTATTCCCCGTGAGAATATCGTGATCATATCCGGGATCGGCTGCAGCAGCCGCTTTCCTTATTATATGAATACCTATGGCATGCATTCCATCCATGGCAGGGCTACGGCTATTGCGTCGGGATTAAAAGCCAGCCGTCCGGAACTGAGTGTTTGGATTGTAACCGGCGATGGAGATAGCCTGAGCATAGGAGGCAATCATACGATCCATCTTTTACGCCGTAATTTCAATGTCAACATCCTCCTGTTCAATAACCAGATCTATGGATTGACCAAGGGCCAGTATTCTCCAACTTCGGAAGAGAATAAAATAACCAAGTCTACGCCTTACGGAAGTATTGACCATCCCTTTAACCCTGCCGCCCTTGCCCTGGGTGCCGACGGGACTTTTGTAGCCCGTACCATGGATAGAGATCCCAAGCATTTACAGGCCATGTTGCTCCGGGCCAATGCACACAGGGGGGCCTCCTTCCTGGAGATCTACCAGAACTGCAATATTTTTAACGACGGAGCTTTCGAAATCTTTACCGAAAAAGCATCGAAACCAGAAGAAACCTTATTCCTGGAACAGGGTAAGCCTTTTATTTTCGGGGCAAACAATAACAAGGGTATTAAACTGGATGGATTTACTCCACGTGTCGTAAACCTGGATCAAGGTTATAGCGCTGATGATCTTTGGATTCATGATGAGCAGGACATTTATAAGGCCCAGATCCTGGTCAGGATTTTCGACAACCCCCGGGTTGAGGGTCATATGCCAAGACCATTTGGTGTGTTCTACCAGTCAATCCGCGATTGTTATGAAGACAGGATGAAGTCCCAGATAGAAGAAGCGATGAATCAGAAGCCGGCCGACCTTGACAAACTTTTGAGGGGGAACGAGGTCTGGACCATACAGTAAAGAAAACCGGATAAGATATAATAAACTATTCTGCCAGTTTTAATTCTTTCTCGGCATTGGCGAGTAGTTTTTTCTTTTTGTTCTCGTACCACCATTTCGGGGCAGTTTTTTTCATCATTGTGTCAATGCTGCGCATTCCGAAAAGATTCCAAACTCCTTTTAATTTACCCGAGATCGAGGGTTGCAGGGCCCGCAGGCTCATAGCAAAGCCGCTTTCGAGGTATTCCATATGATGCCAATAGCCGGCAGGCATGAATAAAGTGTCGCCGGGTTCCAGTACGAAATCATAGCCTTCGGCCAGTTTTAATGCCGGGAATTGCTGGTAGTCCGGGAATCCGTTTTGGTAGTAATGGGAGAAATCGGCCATGCTCAGCACTTCAAAAGGCTTGCGGTATAATTTGTATTGCTCTTTGAAGGGAAACATCAGGACTCTTTTACGGCCTTTAAACTGCGTGTGTAAAATATGAGATAGGTCGATGTCAAAGTGCATATGGGTAATGCTGCCGGCACCGCCGGTAAAGAGCATAGGGTATTTTTTTACAAATCCCTTCATCAGGTGTTCGGGCCAGGTAAAATCGTTGATCAGTTGGGGGGCGTGATCAAAGATGTTAAATAAAAAAATCCGCCAGCCGGCCGGCCCCTGGCTGATCATGTCAATATATTCTCCAAAGGTTTTATAATCATCCGCCTTGTTAATAGGCGTATAAGCGTCACTCTTGGTATTATTATAAAGCGGTACCCGCTGATCGCCGACCAGTTGCTTGAAATAGTCCCAGTTCCATTTGGTATAAGCCGGCCACTGTTTAGCAAGATTTTTGAGCACGACAGGTTGACCCGGTTCATAAAATTCAGTCTTGAACTGCGCAGGGTCAATATCTTCAAAAGTTGCAACTGATCTTAGGTGCATATCGGGACAAACTTAATTAGCGGCCAAATTACAAATTGTCATTCAAATGATACCTGATAGCAGGCTTTTTATCAAAACCCTGTATTTTTAGCGAATTATCAGCTATGTTACTTCGTATTCATCCCGATAATCCCCAGCCACGCCTGGTCAGGCAGGCTGTAGACATTCTTGAAAAAGGAGGGATCATCATTTATCCTACCGATACCATTTATGGATTGGGTTGCGATATTTTCCAGCAAAAAGCTGTGGAAAGGATCGCAAGGATTAAAAAAGTTGAACCTCACAAGGCGCAGCTTTCCTTTGTTTGTTCGGATCTGAGTCATTTAAGCGATTATGCCAAGCAAATCCCCACCTCCACCTTCCGGTTATTAAAGGAATATTTGCCCGGTCCCTATACTTTTATTCTGCCGGCGAGTAAAATGGTGCCCCGTATACTTCAGAGTAAAAAAGACACCATCGGGTTAAGGATCCCGGATAATAAAATTGCACAGGCCATTGTTAAAGAACTGGGCCGACCCATATTAAGTGCTTCCCTTCCCGGCGAATTGATCGAAGACTATACCGACCCGGAAGTAATGTATGAGAATTTCCGGAATGAAGTGGATATAGTTATTGATGGCGGACCTGGAGGGACCATACCTTCCACGGTTGTAGATTGCACCAGCCCCGAGCCGGTAGTCATCAGGGTTGGCCTCGGCGAATGGAGGGAGGTGTAGGGTGAGTTGTGAGTCGTGAGTCGTAAGTCGTAAGTCGGGAGTCGTGAGTGATGAGGCGTGAGTTCGTCTGACGGTCCCCGACTGACGAACAGGCATATTGTAAATGTTGCCACCCTTTATTAGGACATTATAGAGTTGATTATAGACAAATATCATTTTGCCTTTTTCATTTTGAATTTCAGAGCGGGAACGCGCAAATACAGGAGCAATTAAAACAAAAAAGCACCGCCGGGGCGATGCTTCCATCCACACAATTCTTTCGTTATGATCGATTGCTGAAAGCGACTAAATGACCCGGTAGCGATTATTGTGCCGGAACCGGAACGCTTCCCGACGCTGATGCATTTTCATCCTGCGCAGCTGTTTTCTTTCCATGGGTGTAACAAAGCCATCCCGACGGGCACGGCTTTGAAGCTGCTGGTAACGAAACTGGTCCCTGCGAAGCTCCAATGCTTCGGGACGGGTTAATTGACCACTGCTAAAGCCCTGGCGGATGTGTTGACGCCGGATACGGTCACGAAGGGATTGCGCAGAGGTTTCAGCTGCTATAAAAAAGAGGATAAGGCTGATGGCTAATAGCTTTTTCATATAGGGTGTTTAGGTATAAGACGGGGAAGAAGCATCGTGGTTTAACTGCCGTAGAAAATTTAGATAGGTTGCGGGCAGGCAGGTATTTAATCGGTCAGTCCCTCGGACAATCCTTCTGTTAAACCGGCTATGCAAGCTTCATCATCCTCAAATAGACTGGCCTGGATTAGGGGATCGATGGCAAAGCTTTTCCGGTGGTATTTGCAAAGGCCGTGGTCATTGATCGCGCTTCGGTGTTCCGGCGTACCATAACCTTTATTGCATTTCCAGTTGTAATGGGGGAATTCCCGGTGCAGGTTTTTCATATAGGCATCCCGGTGGGTTTTGGCCAGTATACTGGCCGCGGCGATGCTGGCATAAATACTATCCCCCCTGATGATACATTCATGCCTTAGTTTTTTGTAAGGAGTGAAGCGGTTACCGTCGATCAGGAGCAAGGAAGGCCGTTTTCTTAATTTATCCAGAGCCAGGTGCATGGCCTTAAAAGAAGCCCGGAGTATATTGATCCGGTCGATTTCATCATTGTCCACCATGGCCACGGCATAGGAAATCGCGTGTTCCTTGATAAATGGTTTTAATTCGTTTCTTTCTTCAGCAGTCAGCAGTTTGCTATCATTCAGCAGGGGATGGTGAAAATCTTTGGGTAATATAACGGCAGCCGCAAATACCGGACCCGCATAACAACCGCGCCCAGCCTCATCGCAGCCGGCTTCCAGCAGTTGATCCTGGTAATAGGGAAGTAGCATTGGCCGCAATTTCACAAATTATACTAAACAAAACTTGGCTGTTGAAAACTTGTGCCGCTAACTTTGCAGCCGCGATGGCGAAACAGGCATACAGTCATTCTTCCAAACCCATTGCCATCTGGTTGCTGGTGGGCGTGGCCATGATCATTATCCAGATCCTGCTGGGAGGTATTACCCGGTTAACCGGCTCGGGCCTTTCCATTACCGAATGGAATGTGGTTACCGGCACATTGCCCCCTTTGAACGATCAGCAATGGATCAATGAGTTTGAAAAATACAAACAGACCCCACAGTATAACTACCTGAATTTTGATTTTACTTTAAAAGACTTCAAATTTATTTTTTTCTGGGAATGGTTTCACCGGTTCTGGGCCCGCCTTATCGGCGTGGTATTTATTATTCCCTTTATCATTTTCCTGTTGCAACGGCGATTCAGGCCGGAGATGGTCAGGCCCATGCTGATCCTTTTTTTATTGGGCGCCCTGCAGGGTACAGTAGGCTGGATCATGGTAGCCAGTGGTCTTACCGGAGATGCGATTTACGTTAAACCAACGCGGCTGGCCCTGCATTTTATTTTAGCGTTGGGCTTATTATGTTATACTTTCTGGTTTGCCCTGCAATTGCTGGTACCATCTTATCAAAGAGTGGCCAACCCATCACTACGCCGTTTAACCTGGGTCATTCTCATCCTGCTTACAGTTCAATTGATATATGGCGCGCTGATGGCAGGCCATAAAGCGGCTACCGCTGCGCCTACCTGGCCCGATATCAATGGTTCTATCATACCATCCGGCATGTTGGAAAACGATGGTGGCCTCTTGAACCTGCTCGAAAATAAGATCACGATTCATTTTATTCACCGGGGGCTGGCCTATCTCTTACTGGCAGTAACGATCATCTTTACCGTACAGGCAGGGAAGTTAAAGGACGCTCCCCTGTTTAGGAAAACGAAAAGCATACCACTCTTCCTGGTATTGTTCCAGCTAGTCCTGGGTATATTTTCT
>DASUMO010000097.1:0-6029 GCA_036277695.1 Chitinophagaceae bacterium | reverse complement strand
TGTTTTTTTTCGAGCAACCGGAAATTCCCTGAGGCCGATTTGTTGGAGTAAGTTTATCTTTAGTATACCCAAATCAGACTTGTGCAAAACTCCAGGGCGGCCGATACCAGTATGTGTTGTACCTACAATTTGCTTGGGCCCGGTGTATGCATATTCCTCACTGTTTTTTTTTCAACGATTGGCCATACCCAAACCTGCCCTCCCAATCTTGATTTTGAAACCGGAACTTTTGATAACTGGACCTGTTATACGGGAACTGTAGGCGTAAATGGTTTTGACAATGTCATCAACCTGCAGCCCACAAACGGCCCTATCGCCGGTCAACACACCATGTATGCGGCAGGTAGCTCCGAACTTGACCCCTATGGAGGATTCCCTGTTATCTGCCCCAACGGAAGCGGTTACTCGATCAAACTGGGTAACGACCAGGGCGGTGCCCGTGCGGAAGGCATTTCCTATGAATTTACCATTCCCGCCAACCGGGATTATTATTCACTGATCTATCATTATGCCGTGGTTTTCCAGGATCCCAATCATGAAATATACCAGCAACCGAGGCTGGAGATCGAGATCACCAATTTATCCGACAACCAGATCATTCATTGTTCATCCTTTACGTTTATACCTGTTGGCACCATACTTCCGGGCTTTTTTGTTTCACCTGTGCAGGTGGATACCACCAATGTATGGTATAAGAACTGGTCGGCGGTTTCCATTAACCTGAACGGGAATGCCGGAAAAACCATAAGGCTTTTTTTCAAAACCGCTGACTGCACTTTTATCCGGCATTTTGGTTACGCATATATTGATGTGAATACCGAGTGCAGCAGTGAATTCGTTGGGGCTACTTTTTGTCCCGATGATACTACGGTACATGTGACGGCTCCCTGGGGTTACCAGAACTATACCTGGTTTGATAACAATTTTACATCGGTAATAGGCAACCAGCAGATCATCAGTTTCACACCACCCCCGCCGGTGGGTACAACCATTGCCGTGGAAGTAGTGCCCTATGACGGCTATGGCTGCCTGGATACTTTATATGCCTTGTTGATGGATACGCTTACCGTTAGAGCCAATGCTGGAAAGGATACATTGTCCTGTAACAGGAACCAGGTGCCTATTGGAGCCAATCCCATCCCGGGTTATGCTTATAGCTGGAGCCCGCCCGATGGACTAAGTAATCCATTTTCCGCTAATCCAAGAGCAGGCCCGTCTACAACAACCACTTATGTGCTCACTGCACGAAGCCAGGGCGGCGGATGTGCCACTACGGATACGGTGGTAGTCAAGGCTTCCATCATTGATACCACGATCCGGTTAACCGGGAGTGATACTTTTTGTGTAACCAGCCAGGAGTCTGCGGTATTGAGTGTAGCGCCTACCGATCGCATACAATGGTACTGGGGCAGCTCTCTCATACCTGGTGCTACACAACCTGATTACAGGGTTACCCAATCCGGTACCTACCAGGCTTTGCTCTCGAATAATGAAGGTTGCAAGGCCAGCACGGAAATAAAAAATATCCTGATTGAGGTACCTATGCCCGGTATCCGTTACCCGCTTCAATACGCTCTGGCCGATTACCCTTTCCAATTGCGGGCAAGGAAGGTCGGCGTAGTGGCGGAATGGGACCCGGTTATTTTTCTTAATAACCCGGTCATCTATGAACCTGTTTTTAATGGAAACAGGGATATGCTTTATACGATTGCCTTAAAAACAGCCGGTGGTTGTATAACGGTGGATACGCAGGAAATAAAAATTGTAAAAGAGGTCAGGATTCTTGTGCCCTCTGCCTTTACACCCAATAACGATGGACTTAATGATTATTTGAAGCCCACACCGATGGGAATTAAAGAACTGAAATATTTCCGGATCTATAACCGTTGGGGACAACTGGTCTTCGATCTCCAGACCAATTCCCGGGGCTGGGATGGCAACATCGGGGGAAGACAACAGGATACCCAGGTCTTTGTTTGGGTGGCAGAAGGTATAGGTGTCGATGACCGGCGTTACAGGCAAAAAGGTACGACTGCTTTAATACGTTGACATACCAGCTCAGAGATGTTATGCGGCTGCATGGGCAGGAGAACCTGGTTTAGGATATAATCACACCAAAATAGGCGGCGATAAGCAATTGTTCCCATGGCTTTGCCTTTGTATAAATGAATATCCTGTCTTTTTTGAAGTAAAAGTCACTGTCCCGGTGAAAGAGTGCATACATAGTATTTCCTTTCATTAATTGAAAATACCCGGTCATTTGCAATGAATCCATGCCCTTTCCCTTGGCAACAGACACCAATATGAAAGTATCAGCACCGGCAATCAATTGGCCGGATAGATATCCTCCTTGTTGCAGGTAATTAAAGCTTATTGAATCAAGGAAATTACTGAGGTGGATTTCACCTGTTGAAGCTTTGCTCAACAGTGTTTGTTCTTTCTCTTTTTCCGGTTGTGGATTTTTCCGGAATAAGTTAATGATCCCTCCAGCCAATGAGCTCCCTGTATTTTCATAGATTGTTACCGTATTATAGTCAATAATGCAAGAGGCAGAATCATTGCCGAAAATGGCCTTCCTGTCATAACTGATTTGAGAATGTGTTGTACGAGGTAAAATAACACCAGGATAGACCACACTATCAATGGCGGAGCTATGGATCAGGCTATCGCTGAAGGTGCGGTATCCCAGGAATTGCGTTAATCCATCTTTCATTAGTCGGCGATCGATCCTGTCCATGCGGTTATTTTCCTTCAGCTCCTGCGACATTGGAATTTCTTTGGGAGCCGTACAAACTGAAAAGGTCGATGCCAGGAGAAAAACGCTGGAAAAATATAATATTCGTTGCCTCATCATTTCTTAACGGCATTTTGGTCAACTTTCCGGACGCAACCTTCCCAAAGTTGAATGAGTGTAAAGCCATGGAGTATGAGCGAAATCATTCAGGCAGTTGAAACCCATCATTGCGGTTGCTGGTAGGGCTGCCAGAGATGAAGCAGCTCTACTTTATTTTCATCCAGGTCATAGCGGGCGCCTACGATATGGATCTCCTTTTTGTTTATTTTTTCACGTATAATATCAGACTGGGTCAACAACTGGCGCACACCGTGGAGAATATTTGCCTTTACACAATTGTCAAGGCGTTTGGGATCCTCTGCGGGAATGGCCGCCATCTCTTCTTCCTTTCCCAGGCTGTCCACGATATCCTGGATATGACCATGCGCCTTCTCCCCGGCTATATAGGCTTTGATCGCCCCGCAATTTTCATGTCCCATTATCATCAGCAGTTTTACACCTAAATGTTCGACAGCATATTCAATACTTCCCAGTTCCACTCCGCCGATAATATTTCCTGCCGTACGGATCACGAACAAATCACCAATGCCCTGGTCAAATATCAGTTCCGGCGAAAGCCGGCTATCCGAACAGCAAACAATTGCAGCAAATGGGTGCTGCTCCAATGCTGTTTGCTTTAGCTGTTCCCGGTTCTCATCCGGATGAATAGGTGCTAACTGGTAAAACCGCCGGTTACCTTCCATTAATCGTTGCAGGGGAAACTCACATTCCAATGAAACTGAATCCACTTGTTTTTTTTGATGGCAAGCCGTCATAGAAAACAGTATTCCTGTAGCCAGTACCAGGTACAGTATACTCTTCTTGTAAACGAGATTCATTCTTATTGAATTTAGTCGGTACCAGTGAAGTTTATCGACGGTAAAATTAATAGGACTGGGTGATTGATCACACCCACCTGATTAGAATCATATGGCCAATGCCAACGCTGTTTTTGCTCACGCTACTTTGTGTGAATGAATGATCAAATTCAGGTTTAACCCTGAGCCATGTTATTGTTGCGGCCTTGATTAAAGATTAAATTAAAACGCTAAAATCATGATCATGAAAAAGATATTACTCAGTGTCTTAATGATGCTTGCAGTGATTGCTATCATGGCTCAACAAACTACAGGGCAATTGACGCGTGAGGATTACCTGCAAAAAAGCAAAAGGCAAAAAACAACAGCCTGGATAATGTTAGGTGGGGGCGCTGCATTTGTAGCCGCTGGAGCGATCTGGTGGGCCAACGAATATACCTATGGCACGGGCAACGGAGAAACAGTTCCTGTTGCAATGACGATTGTCGGTGGATGGTCAGTGCTGGGAAGCATACCGGTTTTTATTGCTTCAGCCCGGAATAAAAACAAAGCAAATGAACTGATGGTTGGACTGAAAATGGAAAACGCTTTTTCTTACCTGGCCACGCGAATAAAATACCAGCCATTTCCTGCCATTTCGATTACACTGCCTTTAAGATAATGACCATTTAGTAGCCGGGGATTAACAAGTATCCTAGGCAGAATTCGCTATCTTCCCGGCATGCACCCGCACCTGCAAAAACTGCTCCGTTGCATTGAACTGGAAGAGAAAGAACAGGTACAGCGATTCAAGCTGGATCAAACGCATACTCTCCGGCAATTAAAGGCTGAAGGACTGGCCCTGCATCCCCTGGTCGTAACCCGTAAGAGCTTTGGTTACGCTGATTACCCAGAAGTGCAATTCAAATTAAACTTTCCGCCGGAAGCCAACCTGTTCCGCGATGGTGCGGCGATCGAATGTTTTGTCAGTGGACAGGAGCCTGTCAAAGGAATTCTGATAAGCCTGGATGGCAAGAATGGTGAGTTTCGCCTTTTTGCACCCGATTTCCCGGAATGGATTGAAGATGATGGGCTGGGCATTAAACTGGCCCCCGACACCCGCACCACGGGCATCATGAAAAAAGTATTAACGGAACTGGAGAATGACAAAAAACTGGTTTCTCTTTTTGAAGAACTGCACAAGGGGAAAAAAAGTAATACGATAGCGCCGGCCGTCGAAGCCAATAAATTTAATTTTCACAATAAACTGCTGAATCAAAGTCAGCAAAATGCCGTAGCTGCCATTCAACAAAATGAAAATCTTTGTATCGTTCATGGTCCTCCCGGAACAGGTAAGACAACCAGCCTTGTGGAAGCTATTTTTCAATTAGTAAAAGCGGGAAAAAAAATACTTGTATCGGCACCCAGCAATACGGCGGTTGATAATATTGCAAAAGGACTGATTCATCAGGGCATAGAACTGCTGCGGGTGGGTAATACGAGCAAGGTGGATGAGACCATTTTTTCCCACACTCCCGAAGGAAAGCTGGGCAGCAGCAAGATCCAAAAGGAGATTAAGGCACTCAAGAAAAGGGCGGAGGAATTCCGGCGCATGGCGTTAAAATATAAACGCAGTTTTGGCAAAGCGGAAAGGGAACAGCGCAGCCTTCTTTTTAAGGAGGTTAAAAACATAAGGGCAGAGATCCGGCAACTGGAAACCTATTACGAAGAAAAACTTTTTGCAGAAGCGGCTGTCATCGCAGGAACACCTATTGGCTTGTATGATGCCGGTTTGGATCAGCTTCGTTTTGATACCCTGGTAATCGACGAGGCGGGACAATGCATTGAACCCCTTGCCTGGTGTATATTCCCCATGGCTGCACGAATCGTATTAGCCGGCGACCATTGGCAACTTCCACCAACCGTATTAAGCCTGGAAGCGGCCCGGTTGGGGTTGAATCGCTCCATACTGGAGTTGGCTATACAAAGTCACCCGAATGTTTGGTTGCTGGATACACAATACAGGATGAGGCCGGCAATCGCCGGTTTCAGCAGCGCTTATTTTTACAATAATTTATTGCTGACTGCTGACGCGTTACAAAATACAGGCACCCATCTTAGTTTCATCGATACCGCAGGTTCGGGTTTCCAGGAAGTCCAGGGTGCAGAAGGCAGCAGCCTTCAAAACCCGGGAGAATTAAGTATTGCCCGGCAATTGCTGCAACAAGAATCATTTGACCTGGGTGCTACGGCTTTTATTTCACCTTATTCCGGGCAGGTGTTGGCGGCAAGGGAGATCCTGCCCAAAGAAATGCGGATCAGTACCATTGATAGCTTCCAGGGACAAGAGCAACAAACTATCATCCTATCATTGGTCAGGAGCAATGAAGATGCGGAAA
>DASUMO010000096.1:0-15986 GCA_036277695.1 Chitinophagaceae bacterium | reverse complement strand
AAGGATATACCCTCCGTATCTGTTGCCGTCGTTAAAGACCAGGAAACCATTTGGCGCAAGGCGTTTGGTATGGCCAATAATGATGAGAAGGTTTCCGCTTCAACCAGTACCGTTTATAGTATTTGCTCCATTTCCAAACTCTTCACTTCAATTGCAATCATGCAATTGTATGATGCCGGCAAACTTCGCCTGGATGATCATATCGAAACCATTCTTCCCCAATATAAGCTGAAGCAACAATACAAGGAAAGTGGACCGATCACCATTCGTTCCCTTCTAACGCACTCGTCCGGGTTGCCGCGTGAATCAGATTTTCCCTACTGGACAGGTCCTGATTTTCCCTTTCCAACACAGGAACAAATGAACGCCAAATTGGGCCAGCAGCAAACGCTTTATCCTTCCTCCACCTTTTTCCAATATAGCAACCTCGGCATCGCGCTGTTAGGAGAGGTAGTTGAAAAATTATCCGGTAAAACTTATGATGCCTATGTTGAGGAAAATATCCTGAAACCATTAAGGCTGGCATCCACCCGTCCCTATATTCCGAAAGAAGAGTGGGGAAAGAAAATGGCCCTTGGTTATGGTGCTACCAAACGTGACGGATCGAGAGACAAGGTTAATTTATTCGATGCAAAAGGAATTAAAGCTGCGGCCGGTTATACATCGAATGTGGAAGATCTTGCTGCATTTGCTTCCTGGCAATTCAGGTTGTTAACTAAAGGGGGGACGGAGATACTTAAATCATCTACCCTGAAAGAAATGCACCGCGTTCATTGGGTTGATCCCGATTGGAAAACCTTTTGGGGACTTGGATTCAGTATCGCCCAACAGGAGGGGGGCAATTTTGTTGGACATGGAGGCTCCTGCCCGGGCTATCGCAGCAGCTTCCAGCTTGACCCAAAGGAAAAGATGGCTTATGTGGTAATGATCAATGCCGGTGGTGAAAGCCCCGAACAATTTGCAAAGGAGATCCGTGAGATCCTTTCTAAAATCCCAAAGGAAAAAATCACTAAAAAGACCGACATTAACCTGGAACAATATGCCGGTACTTACACTTCCCAACCCTGGGGTTCGGAAAGAATTATTCTTCCCTGGTATGGTAATTTAGTTATGCTGGGTTTGCCGAATGATAATCCCGACGAGGCGATGACCCTGCTCCAGCACGTATCCGGAGATACCTTCAAAAGGCTTCGTAAGGATAAAACTTTGGGAGAGGAAGTAAAGTTTGAGAAGGATAATACCGGGAAAGTGATCCGGGTTTTGCAGCATAGCAATTATTCTACCAGGATCGGTCCGGGTATTTAATCTGGCTCATGTTTTAGCTAGGGAGTATTCTTGTTACTCTCGCTGGCATTTTTCTTTGGTTTGGTAAAAAGGTTTTTCACCTTATTACTGATCACTCCGCCAGCTTTAGCTTTAAGGCTGTCTTTCGGCAAGGTCTGCTTAGTACTGTCTTTGCCCAATACCTGTTCTTTCAGCTTATTCTTGATTTCCTCCTTAGCCTGCTTTTTAATTGTACTGAGTGTATCTTTTATAAGATTTTTTGCGCTGTCAATCTTTTGCTCTGCAAAATCTTTAGCCTGTTCCTTCAGGTCATTCATAGCATCACCTGCTATTTGTTCAAGGTCTATTTTAAGAATAGGGCTTGACAGGCTTCCGGTCATTTTTATATTCAGGTCAACCATTTCCCCCAATTTTACCGGGTAGCCTTTGCCTGCTGCCTGTGCCACGAGCCCGTTGACAAGTGTATTTCCTTCGTTGCCCAGGTATTTTCGCGGTACTTTCATATCAATCATGTAATCCATGGACTGATCAAATCCATGCATCCCCCCGATATGCATTTCAATATCCTGGACCTTGATCGTAAACGGTCTTACCAGCACTTTCCCGTTTGTGAATTCAATATAATTCTTAATATCTTTTACGCTGATGGATTTCAGGCGGTCAATCTGGAGTGCAGCTGCCAGTTTTTCAAGCGGTGCGAATTTATTCAGCACGCCTTCGATCAATAACAAATTTCCTTTACCACTCAACGAATTCAGGTCCGGCATCATGGCAGCATCCAGGGATCCCTTCATCGTCAATTCAGAGCTCAGCTTCCCGGACAGGAATTTCCCGATCGGCATAAGGGCCTGGACCGTGTTGAACGAAAGAAATGCCTGTTGCACATCCATATCCCTGATTGAATAGCTCATGCCGATATCAGGGTTTGTTTTGTCGTAACGGGTGGAATAGGATCCATTTAACAACATAGTTCCTTTTAAGGCCTGTGCTTTCAGATCTTCAAATTTGATAGTTTCGTTATTCAGTAATACTGCTCCGTTGATATTCGTGTAATCAACTTTATCGTAAGTGACTTTACCAGCCCTGGCATTTATTTTAAGATCAAGGTTGGTGGGTACAAGGAAAGGGGCAATCGAAGTTGCAGGCTTTGAGGAGCTTGAAGCAATAGAATTCGAATCCGTTCCTATCCAGTCATTCAGGTTCATTTTGTCGACACTGGCATTTAACTCACCGGCCAGTGATTCCTTGTTCAGGGCAAAACCAGGCAGGTTGATAAGTGTTCCACTACCCGAAAAATTAGATTTTAAATATTTCCCTGCAAATTCCGATATACTGACACCGGAAGAGGTAAACCCGCCTGCAAGCGTTGAAATAGTAACACCGGTCGGGTAATCAGCTGAGACATATTTGATATTCTTAAAAATTGCTTCACCGCTCAGTTTGATCTTATCGTACTGCTCTTTCACGATAAATGTTTTATTGCCCGAGAAACTTAGACTCGCATTCAGCAGCCCAGATAGAGTAGTACCGGGTTCAAAGGTCACGAATTGCCTTAGGTTATCCAGCGTAAAACGCCCTTTTGCGTTTCCTTCGAAGTTCATTGCTGAAACAGGTTTATTTACCTGCAGGCTGAAATCAAGCGGATCATTGCCGATTTCGATATGACCTGAAGTAATATCAATTTGGGTATTGTCGGCTATGCCTCCTGTATTAGTAAGCCTGATATTCATACGGCCATTCTTTACCGGCTGTGGAAAGGCCTTTGCGGAATAGTATAATTCTTTTATATCAAAAAAGCCGCCAGCTGCAAATTCACCCTGCTGGTTTTCCAGGGCCGCCATATTACCCCGTACAAAGGCGTCTGCTGATAATAGACCCGCCAGTTTTGTGCCCTCTTCCAGTTTTACAAACTGTGGGATGTGCGCCAGGTTAAACTTGCCCTTAACAGCTGCATCAATGAATTGATTAGTTTCCGGGTTTTTAAAAAGAAAACGAAAATCAAAAGGCTCCTTGTCCATTTCCAGGTGACCTTTTGAGATATCAATGACAGCATTATCGGGTTGTCCGTCCGGGTTAAGCGCATGAAGATCCAGCTGGATATTCTTTACCGGTTTGGGAAGGTCAGGGTATTGAAAATAACCGTTTCTTATTTCCAGGTTCACGTCATAGGCAGGCATTTTATCTGGACCATAAACACCTTTTACAACCCCATTAAATGTTGCGTCTCCACCTGCCTGCAGTTTGTCAAAATCCTTTTTGTATACGGCAGGTATGAGTGAAAGGATATCCTTAAAGGTATTGAAAGGCGATTTAAACTGGATATCCATATTGTAGGTGCTGTCGTTCACTACCTGGAAAAGCCCGGCTACCGACAACTTTAAATTATTTAGCCTGATATCATCCGTAGTGAATGTGTAGGTATTGCTGCGGTTATCTATTTTAATTGCGGCATCAATACCCGTCTTCGTATTGATGAGATAGGGGATGGCGCCCTGTGTAAAACTGGCCATCGCAGCTTGGGTGTTGGTGTTGAGTATAAAGATATCCTGGGTGAAATCCCCGCTGCCACTATGATCAAGCCCCGCTATTTCTGCATAGGTCCCGCTGGATTCATCCCTGTACTCGATATACCCGTTATGGATACTATAATTTTTTAAAGACATGGTAAATGCAGTGGCGGTGGTGTCGGGTGTGCCGGAAATAGTTTCCGAATCCTTGGCAATATTCCAATTGGGATGACCTTCCTTATTAATAATGGCGTGAATCCGGGGTGATTCCAGGAAAATTCCATAAACCTTTATATCCTGTCCTTTGATTACACTGATCAGATCGGCCGAAGCGTCCGCACTATTGGCATAGATCAGAGTGTCGTTACTGAACTCGCCGGTTCCGGCAATATAAAATTCGTCCAGCGAGATGGAGACTTTTGGAAAATGGCGGAAAAGCGAAAGGCTTACATCTTTAAAATCCACTTTTGCATGAAGGTTCCTGTTAATTTCACGCTTTACCAGGTTGGTGATCGGTTTCTTAAACAGGAAAGGTATGGCCAAAGCCAGGGCAACGAGGACCAGTAAAAATATGCCTGCAATCTTAAGGGTCTTTCTCAGGATCCGCCTGAATAAACTGGCTGATTTTTGCATGCCGAAAGTTCCAACTATGCAGCCAAAAAGAAAAGGTAAACTTACTTAGTGGTCATTCAGCGGTAAGCCCCTTTCCTGGAACTGTTTCCAGTTCAGGTATTCCTCACCTTTACGATGAACTTCCATCGTAATACAGTTATCCACAGGACAGATCAGCTGGCAAAGATTGCAGCCAACGCATTCTTCTTCAATTATTGAATAAGTATTATATGGTTTGCCATATTCCAGGCGGATTGACTGGTGGGATGCGTCTTCACAGGCTATATAGCAAAGCCCGCAATGAATACATTTTTCCTGGTCGATCTTGGCGATATGATGATAGTTGATATCAAGATCTTCCCAATGGGTAATCGTAGGAACCGATCTGCCAATAAAATCTTCCAGTTTGTTAAATCCTTTTTCATCCATCCAGTTATTCAATCCTTCACAAAGATCTTCGATGATGCGGAAGCCATGTTTCATAGCCGCTGTGCAAACCTGTACATTGCTGGCACCCAGTAGCATGAACTCCGCGGCATCTTTCCAGGTACTGATACCTCCTATTCCGGATAGGGGAACTGTCCTGGTAAGATCATCCTGCGCAATGGTGGTTAACATCTTTAATGCTATGGGTTTGACTGCCGGGCCGCAATAACCGCCAAACACCGATTTACCTGCCACATAGGGATTGGGAACAAAGGTATCCAGGTCTACCCCGGTAATGGACTGAATGGTATTGATCAAAGAAAGACCATTGGTGCCGGCTTTTACAACGGAACGGCCGGTGGGAACCACTGAATGTACATTGGGTGTAAGCTTGGTGATTACCGGTATCGTAGCCGCTTCCATCACCCATTCTACCACCATGCAGGCGATCTCGGGATCTTGTCCAACGGAAGCGCCCATTCCCCGTTCAGTCATACCATGGGGGCAACCGAAATTTAATTCCAACCCGTGTGCACCGGTATCTTCCACCTGTTTGATCAGTTCATGCCAGCTTTTCCGGTCATTGTCTGCCATCAGTGAAACGACCATGGCCCGGTCCGGGAATAGACGGATACATTCCCGGATCTCGGCAAGATTCAATGCCAGGGGCCGGTCGGAGATCAATTCGATATTATTAAATCCCATGACTCTTTGCCCGCCATAATCCACAGCTGAATAACGGGAAGAAACATTTTTTACCTGGGATCCAAGTGTTTTCCAAACTACACCGCCCCAGCCAGCCTCAAAGGCACGCAGCACATTGTATTTTTTATCCGTTGGCGGTGCGCTCGCCAACCAATAAGGGTTGGGAGATTTGATGCCAAGGAATGTTGATGATATATCAGCCATCGTTTAAAGCTTAAATGATATGATTATTAAATCACTTAGAAAATGTCTTGATCATCCTATTTGTAACTATGTATCTATGTGTCTATGCGGTGAACTACGCCAGTCTGTTATGATGAATTTAAAATACCAGGTATTTAACACATAGTATCATAGTGCACATAGTTACACATAGTTTAATAATCGGTGGCACTAGCAGTTCCTTGTAAACATTATACTAGTCTTTAAAAAATTACGAAAGACCCAGATATTCCAAAATTGATTTTGCTCCATCTTTACCTGCCTGTACAGCATCCACAACTTCTTTTCCACCGTTAACCGCATCCCCTCCTGCAAAAACACCTTTAATATTGGTTGCGCAATGTTTGTTTATGATTATTTTACCTTTTGAATGTTGAATTTTTAATTGGTCCACCAACTCTTTAAAGGGTACCTGGCCAGCCGCTTTGATCACCATATCTGTTTCCAGTTCGAAAACTTTCCCTGTATCAACCGGCGATCGCCGGCCACTGACATCGGGTGCCCCCAATTCCATAACGCTGCAAACCAGTTTAGAAACTTTACCATTATTCCCGATCACTTCCTTGGGTGCAGCCAGCCAAATTATTTTACAGCCATCCAGTTTCGCAATATCCAGTTCCACATCCGTACAGGTTTTTTCATCTTCGGTTCGCCGATAAACCAAGGTTACCTCATTTGCTCCCAGTCTCTTGGCCTGGGTAGCAGCATCGATAGCTGTCATCCCCATTCCAATGACCACTACTTTATCACCTACCGGTACTACCGGGTAACCTTTGTCGCGGATCTCATAAATAAAACGGATGGCATCCACCACTCCTTCGAGCTCTTCGCCAGGAATATCCAGTTTCCTGGCAAGACCAACACCCATACCGAGATAAACGGCATCAAATTGCTGAAGCAGATCGCTGACTGAAAAATCCTTTCCAAGTTCCCGGTTATATTGAATCTCAATCCCGCCAAGAGAAGTGATATAATTTACTTCCTGTTCGCAGAATTCCGGTGTAACCTTATACGCTGCAATACCATAGGTCATGAGACCGCCACCTTTCGCCTCTTTTTCAAAAATGGTAATATCTATGCCTTCCCTTGATAAAACATGGGCACAACTCAGTCCTGCAGGTCCGGCGCCCACAATCGCGACTTTTTTACCCAAAGAAGGTTTTCGTTGAAATAACTGCCAGTTATATGCAAGCGCTTTTTCTGTGCTATAGCGTTGCAACTTCGCGATGGCGATGGGAGTTTCTTCCAGCAGGTTATATACACAGGCACCCTCGCATAATTTTTCAACCGGGCAGACTTTACTACAACCGGCTCCCATGATATTCGATATAAAAATGGTATGTGCCGATCCTTTTATATTATCACTCGCAATTTGCTTGATGAATTTGGGCACGTTGATACCGGTAGGGCAACTCTTGGTGCAGGGGGCATCATAGCAAAACAGGCAGCGGTTTGCTTCCACCTGCGCCGAAGTAATACTTTCAAATGGCGGATGTATTTCTGCAAAGTTTAGTTCGTACTGCTCTTTATCTAACCTGTTATTCGTAATTGCCATAATGTAATCTAAAAGATTTTTCAAAGCTCATAGCTCATAGCTCGTAGCTAGAAGCTCCCAACTCAAAGTTCCACCAATTTCCCATAAGTCTCGGGTCTCCGGTCCCTGAAGAACTGCCATACGCTCCGGACCTCATTGATCATATCCAGGTCAAATTCAGCAATCAATAATTCATCCTTGTCTTCACTGGCCTGTGCGAAAATTTGACCACGGGGATCCACGAAATAGGAACTTCCATAAAATTTTCCCAGGTTCCAGGGTTTTTCGGTGCCAACACGATTAATGCAGCCCATAAAATAACCATTGGCCGCCGCATGGGCTGGTTGCTCCAGTTTCCATAAGTATTGTGACAAGCCTGCAACAGTAGCGGAAGGATTGTACACGATCTCTGCTCCATTCAATCCTAAAATTCTCGCCCCATCCGGGAAATGACGGTCATAACAGATATATACGCCAACTTTTGCATACCTGGTTTGGAAAACAGGGTAACCCAGGTTGCCGGGTTTAAAAAAGAATTTTTCCCAGAAGCCAGAGGTGTGCGGGATATGATTTTTGCGGTATTTGCCCAGGTAAGTTCCATCAGCATCGATGACTGCCGCGGTGTTATATAAAACACCAGCTTGTTCTTTTTCATAAACCGGAACGATCATGACCATACTATATTGCTTCGCGTAAGCCTGCATGCGTTCGATGGTTGGACCCGGAACGGTTTCAGCGGACTCATACCAGGCCTTATCCTGGCCCGGGCAGAAATAAGGCGTATTAAAAATTTCCTGCAGGCAAAGTATCTGCACACCTTTCCTGCCGGCGTCTTCAATAAAAGGAATATGCTTTTGCAGCATGGCTTCCTTGATTTCCCCGATCGTTCCTTCACCTTCCGATTTGGGAAGGCTCATCTGTATTAAACCTGATTTGATAATTCTGGGCATGGGATAAGTTTAGTTAATTGAAGTTAAGTTTGTTTTATGGCCAGTCCTCAGCACTATATTTTATCCGAAACTTTTTTTCGTTTGATAAAGCGGCCATAACCTTTATCGATATGGCAATGGTTATTGGCAATAGCTACTTTTCCTCTTAATAAAACCGTGTTTACTTTACCGGTCAGTTCCCAACCTTCATAGCCGGAATAATCGACATTCATATGATGGGTACGGGCGGAAATCCTGTGTTTTTCATTCGGGTCAAATATGACAATATCCGCGTCGCTGCCTACCGCAATGGTTCCTTTTTGGGGAAACATGCCAAAGATCTTTGCGGGATTAGTGCAGGCTACTTCTACATATTTATTCAACGTGATCCTTCCTTTGTTAACCCCTTCGCTGTATAATAGTTCCATTCGGTTCTCGATGGCGGGATGGCCATTGGGTATTTTTGAAAAATCATCTTTGCCCATTTGCTTCTGCTCCCATTTAAAAGGGCAATGATCTGTAGCCACTACCTGTACCAGACCCTGGTTAATACCGGCCCATAATGTTTCCTGGTCTTTTTTCTGGCGCAGGGGAGGGCTCATCACCCATTTGGCGCCTTCAAAATCATTTTCATATACTGAAGCATCCAGGATCAGGTATTGAATACATGTTTCGACAAATACTTTTTGGTTGCGGCGGGTAGCTTGTCTTACCGCATTGAGTGCACCTTCGCAGGTAAGATGCACGATATAGCCGGGACAGCCCGTATAATAGGCCATATCGGTAAATCGTTCACTGGCTTCAGCTTCCGTGATCTCCGGCTGTGATAAATAGTGGTAGAGCGGCGCCATCTTCCCTTCATTACGGTGTTTAGCTACCAGGTAATCAATCATATCGCCATTGGTAGCATGCACATTGATAAGACCACCCTGTTTTTTTACTTCTTCCATCAATCCGACCATTTGCCGGTCATCAATCATCAATGCACCCTTGTAGGCCATAAAGGTTTTGAATGAAGTAATACCCTCATCCTCGATCATTTCCCTCACTTCTTTTTTTGTTTCTTCATTAAAATCCGTAACGGCCATATGAAAACTATAATCTCCCACACAGTTATTCCGGCTTCTGCCTTTCCATTCTTCCAGGGCCGCATGCAGGGAGTGACCTTGTTTTTGCAAAATAAAATCGATGACCATGGTTGTACCGCCAAATAATGCTGCCCTGGTACCGGTTTCATAATTATCACTGCTATAGGTTCCCATAAAAGGCATATCGAGGTGGACATGGGGATCGATACCGCCGGGAAAAACCAATTTACCGGTAGCATCAATTTCCCTGGCAGAGGGGTAAGACAGATGCTGACCTATTGCTTTGACCGTCTCGCCTTCAATAAAAATATCTGCGGTATAATCATCGGTAGCCGTGATCACCCGGCCATTCTTAATCAGCAGGGACATAACTTGATTCTTTTACAGCGTGAGCAACTTTTTTTTCTGAACGCATGAGTAATATATAAAGAATACCGCTCACAAAAAAACCTACAAACCAGGCATAATTATATAACTGTGACAGCCAGGAGGGCACTGTGTTTACAGTTATCAGTTTCGTCGTAACCAGGAAACCGGGTACATTCGGAAGAATTCCCAACAGCAGGGCAAGAATAGCTTTCCCGTTATATCCCTTGTTGTACTGGTAACGCCCCATGTGTGTATAAAGCTCCCGGGTTTCCAGTTGCTGCTTACGGATAAAATAATAATCCGCAATCATAATGCCTCCCACCGGTCCCAGTAAACTTGAATAAGCAATGAGCCAGGTAAAAATATAACCTGTCGGGTCGGCGATTAGTTTCCAGGGGAAAATAAGTATCCCGATTATGCCAGTGATATATCCACCGGTCCTGAAATTTATTTTTTTAGGAGACAGGTTGGAGAAATCATTGGCAGGGCTAACGATATTGGCTGCAATATTGGTGGCCAGCGTAGAGATAGCTACGGCCAGCATGGCAAAACTCACCATCAGTTTATTGTCAAAACGACCTGCTAACTGAACCGGATCCCAGATCGTCGATCCATATACAATTGCTGTAGCCGAAGTAACCACTACGCCTATAAATGCAAATAATGTCATAGAGGGAGGGAGACCGATGGCCTGGCCCCTGATCTGTGCCTGTTGTGATTTCGCATAGCGGGTAAAATCAGGAATATTCAGGGAAAGTGTAGCCCAGAATCCCACCATTCCGGTCAGTGCCGGAAAAAAATAATTCCAGAAAGCCGGCCCGGTTATTTTAGCCGGTTGCTGCAGGATGGGACCCAGACCATTGGCAGCGCTGATTGCCCAGAATAATAATGCAAGGGCAGCCACAGGTAAAAAAATAGCTTTAAATACCAGCAGTTTTTTAATACTCTCCACTCCCAGGTAAACGATCAGCATATTCAATAACCAGAATAAAAGGAAACAGATCATGGGAATCAGCTGTGGAAATAAAGACTTGCTGTCAATATCCGGCAGGGAGGGATTCCAGGCCCGTACAATATAATACAATGAAGCTCCTCCAATCCAGGTTTGAATGCCAAACCAGCCGCAGGCAACTATTGCCCGGAGTATTGCAGGTATATTGGCACCCCTTGTACCAAAACTGGCCCGGGCAAATACAGGAAAGGGAATTCCATATTTTGCCCCGGCATGACCATTCAATATCATGGGCACAAGTACGATCGAGTTTCCTAAAAAAATAGTCAGGATAGCCTGCCACCAGTTCATGCCGCCATCAATTAATGAACTGGCAAGCATATAGGTGGGGATACAAAGACTCATGCTGATCCAGAGAGCCGCATAATTCCAGGTACCCCATTTTCTTTTGGAAGCTGGAATGGGTGCCAGGTCCTCGTTGATCAGGCCGGCATCACCCTCTGTTTTTTTTTCTTCAAAAATATCATTCATGCAAAACGCTTAGGTTAGGTGCTGGTCGGCAATGGAGATGGCTTTACTGATAATCGCTAACCCTTCGTCAATCTGCTCTTTGGTAACGATCAGCGGCGGAGCGATGAAAATATAACTCCATCTGACAAAGGTGTACATACCCAGTTCTCTGATTTTTGCCGCAACCTGGTTCATCACCGTCATTTCATCGGGTTTGGCATTAAAAGGAGCCATCGGTTCTTTTGTTTTCCTGTTTTTAACCAACTCTATACAGCCCAATAACCCGGTATTCCTGAAATCCCCAATGCTGGGATGTTTTTGCTTTAGTTTTTCCACCTGGCCATCCAGGTACTGGCCCATCTTGGCTGCATGTTCAATTAAGTTTTCATCTTCATAGATCTTCAGCATTTCCAGCGCGGCGGCACAACTTACCGGGTGTGCTGAATAGGTGAGTCCTAATGGCAATACGGTATCATCATAGCGGGAAGCAATTTTATCGGATACCATTAAACAACCGAAGGGGAGATAACCAGACGTAAGTCCTTTTGCCATGCAGATCATATCAGGAATGATACCGTGGTTTTCGAATCCAAACCAACGACCCGTTCTTCCAAAGCCACTCATCACTTCATCGATGATTAACAAAATCCCATGTTTATTGCAGATTTCCCTGACGCCTTTTAAATAGCCAGGCGGGTATTTCAGGCAGCCGGATGAACCCGATTCACCTTCCAGTAAAATCGCTGCGATATTACCCGGGTTTTCAAATGCGATCATTCTCTCGAGAGAGGCCAGCGATTCTGTCAATAAATTTTCTTCCCCGTATTCCCAGCGATAGCGGTAAGGAAGATCAAAATGAATAAAGTTTGGCGCCTGTTGCGCATCAACTGGTATACGGCGGGGATCACCGCTTGCAGAAATGGCACCAATTGAAGCACCGTGATAAGACTGGTAGCGGCTCAGAATCTTATGACGTCCCGTATATAGCCTCGCCAGCTTGATTCCATTTTCAATGGAAGTGGCACCGCATAAAGTAAAAAAAGCTTTGTTGAGGTCACCGGGGCAAATGGCGGCTAATTTCTTACCCAACTCACCGCGGACTTTTGTTACACAGGAAGGTGTTACATAAGCGACATCCTGCATTTGCCTGACTACGGCTTCGGTCACCCGCTGGTTACCATGACCAATATTCACGTTCATCAGCCCTGATGAAAAGTCTATATAACGATTGCCATCATAATCGTAGAGATAAACTCCTTCACCATATTTTACCGCTATCGGGTTGGTGCCTTTTTGCTTGCTCCAGGAAAAAAGCGTGAAGTCCTGGTTATCCTGTATGATTTCCTGTGACTCAGAAACGGTTTTGGTATCCATAAAATTTTTTTCCGGTAAATAATTTTGTTTTGACCTCATCCTCCAACCTCTCCCTCCATCTTTCTCTTCCAGGGAGAGGGAGGGTTATCTTCACTTCGATTATTCAACATTTCAAACAAATACTTTTCAGTTCATTTTTTTATTGTGAATTGTTTGGCCTTCCCCTTTGGGAAGGTCGGGGTGGGGCCTAACTCATCCAATTCACTCCGGCTTCCGGGTTCCACTTGGTCGTACTCTTTTTCAGTTTTGTCCAAAATTCAATGGAGCTTTTTCCTGTAATATCACCCACTCCGAATTTGCTTTCATTCCAGCCTCCGAAGGAAAAAGGTTCCCTGGGTACCGGTACACCTACATTTACCCCGATCATGCCTGCACTGGCCCGATCAATCACATAACGGGCCAGTCCACCGTTTTGCGTAAATACGGAAGCCGCATTGCCATAAGGATTGGCATTTTCAATCGCCAGTGCTTCATCCACTGTATTGGTACGCATGATGGAAATGACCGGTCCAAAAATTTCTTCCTTTGCCACGGCCATATCGGGTTTTACAAAATCAATAACCGTAGGGCCCACATAAGTACCGTTTTCTTTTCCCTCAACAGTTACCCGGCGTCCATCCACCAATACTTTGGCGCCTTGTTTTTCAGCTTCGGTGATATAGCCCTCAATTCTTTCTTTTGATTCTTTGCTGATCACGGCACCGAGATTTTTACCGGGTACAATTTTCCGCGCTTCCTCGCAGATCTTTTCTATGATATGATCTACATTACCCACTCCAACCATCGCAGAAGCCGCCATACATCGCTGTCCAGCGCATCCGCTCATGGAAGCCGCTACATTCTGCGCAGTCATATCGGGTTTGGCATCGGGCAAAACCATCAGGTGGTTTTTGGCCCCACCCAGGGCCAGGCAGCGTTTATAATTATTGGTGGCCCGCTTATACACGATCTTAGCCACTTTTGTCGAACCAACAAAAGATATAGCTTCAATGCCGGGGTGATCACAAATAGCTTCTACGATTTCTACATCACCATTAACAATATTAAATACACCATCCGGCAGGCCGGCTTCTTTTAAAAGCCGGGCCAGGCGACCACAACTCAGCGGTACTTTTTCAGAAGGTTTCATGATCAGGCAATTGCCGAGGGCTATAGCATTGGGCAGGGTCCAGTTGGGTACCATGGCCGGGAAGTTAAAAGGCACTATGGAAGCCACTACACCCAGGGGTACATGTTCCGTCCGGCATTCAACGCCCTTACTAACCTCAAGTACTTCACCCGTCACCAGTTGCGGCAGGGATGTCGCAAATTCCGTAAGCTCGATGCATTTTTCAATTTCGGCTACTGATTCACTATAGGTCTTTCCATTTTCTTCGCTGCAGAGATTGGCCAGTTCCTCCAGGTGTTTTTCCAATAAATATTTATAACGGAAAAAAACCTGTACCCTTTCCTTGATTGGGGTCCTGCTCCAGGTAGGGAAAGCAGCTTTGGCCGCTTTTACTGCTGCATCCAGGTCCCCAACTGTCGACATAGGCACCTTCGATAATAGATTTCCATCTAACGGTGAAATGACTGGCAGGGAACGAGCCTGGGAAGCATTTACAAACTGGCCGTTTATATAATTCTGGACAAGCGGGTATTTCATATACAATTCAGTTAATCAATGAAGGAAACGTTCACAATTCACTCATTATAAATATACTTAAATTAGCGTGTTTTGAATTCATTTCAATGACACCTGAAAGAAAACAACGCCTGGTTTCAGTGCTGGCAAAACGACAAACCGACATTACTGTTGTGTTGGAGAACGTATCTGATCCCCATAATATTTCAGCAGTAATGCGGACCTGCGATGCAGTCGGTATCCAGGAGCTTTATATCCTGAATACTAAGATTCCGCGTCATAAAAAATGGGGGGCCAAAAGTTCATCCAGCGCAGCCAAATGGTTGACCATTCACCAGTTTGAGGATGCCGAAGCCTGCTTTTTATCACTGCGAAAGCAGTATTCCTCCATTTTAACCACCCACTTAAGCACGGATGCAATAAGTTTATATGAAATGGATATGACGAGGTCGATAGCCCTGGTCTTCGGCAATGAACACAAGGGGGTCAGTGAGGAAATCAGGGCGCTGGCTGATGGGAATTTTATCATTCCCCAGGTCGGTATCATCCGCTCATTGAATATCAGTGTAGCCTGCGCAGTTACATTATATGAAGCATTCCGGCAAAAGAACCTGGCAGGCCATTACAACCGGCAGGACCAGGATCACGTCCTGAAGCAGGCATTATGGGAGGAATGGAGTTTAAAAGATGAAGGTGAAGTTTAAAAGCCGCAGGGTTTAATTAGTTTAATATATTAAGTAATAGCTATGAAGTTAAAAATTGTTTTTTTGCTGGGCATTTCTTTAATGACCGGAGTTATTGTTTTTTCGCAGGAAGTAAAAAAGATCAAGATTACGGATTTGGAGAAAATGATGACCGAAGCAAAGACACCTATCATCATAAACTTCTGGGCCACCTGGTGCATGCCTTGCATCGAAGAAATTCCTTATTTCCAGCAGGAGGTAGCCCTGCATGCTAAAGACAGCCTGAAGCTCATATTGGTCAGCCTGGATATGGATGATCAATATCCCGCAGGATTGAAATCGTTTATCAAAAAAAGAAAATTCACGGCCCCGGTTCTTTGGCTGGATGAAACCAATGCCGACTATTTCTGTCCTAAAGTGGATCCAAAATGGTCGGGCGCTATACCAGCCAGTTTATTTATCAACCCTGGATCAGGTTACCGCAAATTTTATGAAGAACAGCTTTCCCGCGAAGAGTTAAAAAAAGAAATCATGGCTATACTGGGAAAATAACTAGGCTGTCTCTTCCTGTTGTTGTAATTCCTCTTTCATTTTAGCCAGCAGGTAAAGAAAATAAATGCCGGCGCCCAGGCTGGTCAGGGCCAGGATAATACCCATTACGCTGCGGTAATATATTCCGCGGGCCAGGCACCATCCCACGAGTACCATAAATCCCAATATGATCACCCGGTTGAGAATTGTTCTGGAAAGCATAAGCTGGTTTTTGGTCAGAAATAAGGGTTGCCATTTTAGGATGCTCCAAAACAGGTATTCCATAAAACAAATAAAAAAACCCTGTACTTTTTTGTACAGGGCTCGTTTAAGGCTGGAAATTTATTTAACGCGCTTAATGGTACATCCAACTGATTTGGTTTTTTCGGGGTCAATTTTATCCCCTTTAACCAGCGATTCCATGGCCAGTTTCAGGTAAGGTTTGGCATCGCTGGCGGCATTGGCATTATCGTCAATCGCTCCGTGATAAACCAGTTTTCCTTCTTTATTGAATAAAAAGCACTCAGGTGTCCGGTTGGCGCCAAAGGCATCGGCCATCACAGAGTTCTTGTCTACCACATAATTAAATGTGTATCCCAGTTTTTTTGCATAGGCTTTCATATCTTCATACGAGTC
>DASUMO010000095.1:0-19177 GCA_036277695.1 Chitinophagaceae bacterium | reverse complement strand
TAAAAGGCACGGGTTGTAGCTGCCTTTTGTCTCTTCACAATTTTCTTTTGAGTCATATTCTTTATGATCAATTTTCCATATTCATGTGCCAGTTTTTC
The DNA here is from genome assembly GCA_036277695.1 of Chitinophagaceae bacterium. Classification (GTDB taxonomy): domain Bacteria; phylum Bacteroidota; class Bacteroidia; order Chitinophagales; family Chitinophagaceae; genus CADEDV01. The sequence continues at coordinate 19,079 of DASUMO010000095.1, read as the reverse complement.
AACAGTTGAAGGGTCGAATGACTGGGTCTGAACCGTATAGAGTAAAGCCTGGTCTTTCAGGTCATAAAAATTACTTTCCCACAGATACCTGGTATTGATGGTATAATAATCCTTTTCGTAAATGCTCCTGCGGCGTTCGTCGTAGTATTGCCAGAAACGGGTGTTATAATATTCTGCCGGCCAGAATCGCGGATTCCCTTCAAAAATTCTTTTCTCTTTGTTCTTATTCAACAATACGATGGTCATCACTGCTTCTACACCACTCTCCTTCAGTTTATCGACAGCCTCCCCTTCACTGATACCTTCAAATGCCCTGGTCCCGAAAGCCCTCGAGGAGGAAATAGCTTGTATGCCCAATCCCATCAGGTCACCTACCATATGTTCCTCCATTTTTCCGCGCAGCGATGAATCCTCATCCCGTATAAGACCCAGTACCAAAACCTTTTTATACTGGGCAGGTACTGGCTGTTCCGTTTTCCAGGAGCCGGTTATATAAGAAGAACGGCACCCGTTTAATACTATCATTATAAAGGTGCCCCACAGGATCAAATATTTCATGCTATACGTTTATTCAATCTTCCTGCAAAATAGCCCCGGGGAATTGGGGTATCTATGATCATCGTCAATGAAAGGGGCAATTGTAATCAATTATAAAAAAAAGTTAATCAGTACATAATTAGCCATTCCCTGTTCTGGATCATGACCCGGACAAAAATTGCGGCGAGGCCGCAGTAAAACCAGAAGCCCCGTCATTTTTCACGACAGGGCTTCTCCAGCCAGAGTTTAACCAGCTTACTTAACAGCGATATGTTTATTCGCTGCGAATTTTTTTGCTTCCTCTTTTTTCGGAAGCCATACCATCAACAACCCGTTTTCATAGGTTGCTTCAATTTTCTCCCTGTTGACTTCTTCCGGCAGGGTGAAACTGCGGTTGAAAGAATAAAAATTGTACTCCCTACGGGTGTAATTCTTTTCTTTCTCGTCTTTGCTTTCTTCTTTCTCGCAGCTGATGGTGATCATGTTTCCTTCAACATCAATGTTGAAATCATCTTTTTTCATACCGGGCACAGCGAAATAAAGCCTGTATTCATCTTTATCGTCCATGATGTTTACAGCCGGTACTGTCAAAGAACGATTCCAAAAATCGCGTCCCTGGTCAAAATATTCATTCCAGGGTTTGAAAAAATCGTCGAGTACGGAAGGCATGAAGCGGCCAGTGGGCCTTGTTAAAGATTTAGTTGACATAGAACCTCCCTTTTATTGATGAGTGGAATAATTATTTACGCGGTAAATATAAACGAGCGTTCGTATTCAATCCTAAGACAGTGGTCAGTAATGTGGATGAGATTAATCAGGAAAGAAATAAAGAGGAAAAGATGTTATTAATTATGCCTGGTGAATTCGCCTGTAAATATTTTCCGTATCGCTGAGCCGGCATAATTCTGTACCCGGGTTCAAGGTTGCAGCGGTGCCGGCTGCCACCCCATACTCCGTTGCTGAGCGCAACGATTTACCATTTAGTAAACTCATTACAATTCCCGCCACCATACTATCGCCTGCACCCACTGTGCTTTTTCTTTCAACCAGCGGTGCGGTGACCTGGTAAACATCCTCCCGGGTGATCAGCATAGCACCCGTCGCTCCCATGGACACAATTATTACTTCACATTGTTTCCCCGTTATAAAACGCCTGGCGATTGCAGGTATTTCATGTAATTCGATCCGCTCTTTTCCGGCCAGCCCGCTCAACTCGCCCAGGTTGGGTTTAATCAGGTATACACCCTCGGCAATGGACTGACGCAAGGCTATCCCTGAACTGTCAACGATCAACCTGGCTTTTATTTTTTTTGCCCATGCTGACAGCCCGGAAAAAAATGCAGGTTCTATACCTTCCGGTACGCTGCCGCTAAATACGATGTATGATATAGCCGGCAAATCTTCCAGCCCTGTTAATAAACTCCTCCACTCACTTTCTTTGAGGACCGGTCCCGGCATTACAAAACGATATTGCTGGTTGGCTGCTTTATCCAATACCACCAGGTTTTCCCGGGTATGACCCCCGATCTCAGTAACGAGCGGGGAAATACCTTCCTTTTCGAGTAGTTGGGTAAAGAATTTACCAGTATAGCCCCCCGCAAAATATGCAGCCCTGGCTTCGCCACCCAGTTTATGGACGGCTCTTGCCACATTGATTCCTCCCCCACCGGGTTCAAATATGGGTTGGCTGCACCGCATCTTCTTATCGGGAACTAGTGAAGGTACTGTAACGCTTTTATCGATAGCGGGATTAAGGGTGATGGTGATAATGGAAGACATAGTGATTGATTAGTCTTTCTCGAACCGTCCGCTCATCTCTTCCACCAGGATCCTGTAAATGACTGGTTTCACACTGCCGGGCTGGTGGGGACGTACCCGCTGGTCAGAAAGTTCGGGGGGTTGGGCGGTAGTGCTGATTTTTAACTTCATCATCCGTTCCACGAATATTTTCATTCCCTGGTACCGCTCCATTTCATCAGTCAGCTCCTGGAAGATTCCCCATAGAATGACCGATTTCCAATTGGTGGGGCTTTTAATTTCTTCCACCTGGAAACAAATGGATGGGTTTTTCCGCATCATCCGGATTTTCATACCCTCAACCGAATGCGCCAGGATATACTGGCCATTGAAAACATAGCTGACCGGCACGATATAGGTCCGCTCTCCGTCATTGCAACCGATACGCCCCAGTGTATTTTGCATTAACAGGTCTTTCATTTCTTCGACTGTCAGGTTACCCAGCATACTGCAGCGTTTTAAATTATCCTTTAAGATAATGAACAATAATTACCTGCTTTCAAAAATACGCGGTACAGGTTCCCGGTTTTTTGAGCAGGCTCAGGGCAGTAAATGATCCCCCTCATAAGCAAGCCAGCACCGCTTCTCAACCATGAAATTGATCAATGTCAGTGAGTTTAAAACAGCAGCTTATTATTTTTAGTAAAATATTTTTATGGCAAACCAGGAAAATCTCGGAAGCTTTATAAAAGAAACCACCCGGCTGGCTAAGGATTATGTCGAAACCCGACTGGAAATCGGGAGACTGAAATCGATCCGCATCGTTGCTATTACTACCGGTTATATACTGTGGGTCACTATTTCCCTTTTCCTTTTGTTCCTGCTGCTTTTCTTTATCGGCATAGTTGGCAGCTTATGGCTGAGCGAACGAACAGGAAGTTATATCTACGGGTTCGGCATCACCACCCTGGTGATCCTGGGCATTATCCTCATTCTTGCTCTTGCCAGGAAGGTCCTGTTCATCAACCCCATCATCCGGGCTATTATCAAACGTACTACCGATCACCCACACGACACTGATCAACTAGAGTAAACCATGGCAAAACCGAACCAAATAAAAAACCTGGACAGCCTGGAAAAAGAAATCTACCGGCTGAAACTGGAGGCCAGGAACAACAGTAAAAAACTATCCAGCCAAATGGATCACCTGCAACAGCACTATGCGTCGATGACGTCCAATAGCTTTTTTTGCAAGGGAGATGAAAAAAAATCTTCGGGAAAAGCAAACGAAAAAGAATCATTTTTTCACTCGCTGTTTGAAAATGAAACCTTCCAGGATGGCGTTGATAGTTTGCTGGACCGTTTTGCAGGAAGGGCAGCAGCGGGGCTGGACAAGCTTTTTTCCAAATGGAAGGCCAAAAAAGATCCGTCCTGATCTTTACCGGATAAAACCAGGCAGTTCTTCAAACCAATCCGCTTCTTTTTCCTTTAATAATAAGTCCTTCATTGCAAAAACAAGAGATTTCTGTGCGGTATACATTTCCCTGCTGAAATTCAAAACTGTCGAAAATTCCATTTCATTCAGTTTCTGTACCAGGTTCTCATCATGCAGCTCATGCAAGGTCTGCTTATATCCTTCCTGTACCGTTTTGTAAATAGCGCTCAGTTCCTCAAAATGCCCTTCTTTCATTTCATTGCTAACCAATGCAGTGATCCCTTTGAAAAATACCACGATATTTTTCCTGAACCGAAGGTAAAAATCATATTTACGATCATTAGAAGATCGTTGTAATTGTTCAATATCCGGCATGGCATCTTTAATATTCTTGGCGCCATACATCATATTTCTTGAGGCCGCTATCAATGCCCCCAGTCGGGCCTGGCTATCCTTATCTCCCAGGTTACGATGCAAACGAACTGCATAGCGATGAATTTCACCGTGCATCTGCTTGATAAACTCATATTTCTCCAGCCAGTTTTTTTGCTCAAATTCATGGCTGAGCTGGTCTTTCGTAATTGCCAGTTTCTTATCAAAGGCCGTCATGGTCAGGCTGTTCACGTAAAATATAAAATGGCGGATCTCTTTTTCCAGGGCCACTAAAGCCAGTTCTGATTCCGAGGGATCCACACGATGGATATAGAGGGTTTCATTTTCATTCTTCGTAAAACGCTTCTCCAGGAATTTTGCAAACCGGTTGAGAAGAGGGTAAAAAATGATAATGCCTGCAATATTGACCAGGGACTGGAAAAATACCAGCGCGATCAACTGGTCCCGTATTCCGATGATGTCAGTAATAAGCCTGTTGATGGGATAAAGGAAAACAAAAATAACAGCTGCATTGATCAGGTTGAAGAGGATATTGCCCAGGGCCACTCGTTTTTTGACTGCTATCCCATTTACTGATGCCAATACCAGCTTGATGGTGGTGCCGATCTCCGATCCCAGTACAATTGCGGTCGCTGCATACAAACTGATCGCTCCCGCAAACAGGGCACTCAGCACAATGGCTACAGTGGCCGAACTGGATTGAATGATAGCCGTGATTAATATGCCGGCCAATAAAAAAAGAATGGCAGGTTTTTCATTCAGTGCCGACAGGTCAACTTGTTCCATGGTCTGACCAACCCCTGTTTTAATATAGCTCAGCCCAAAAAAAAGCAGACCAAAACCAAATAAAAACCTGAACCAGGGATGCCAGCGGTTCTCCCGGTTCATCAACAACATGGTGATTCCGGCAATGCCCGCCAGGGGTAAGGCAAAACTTTCTATACTGAACTGGAAACCTATGGTGGCCACAATCCAGTTACTCATCGTGGTTCCCAGATTGGCGCCCATCATTACCGCCAGTGCATTTTGCATGGTAATCACACCTGCTCCTACAAAGGCAAGGACCATCAGGTTTACCACCGAACTGCTTTGCATAACCGCTGTTACCAGCGCCCCCCCGCCTATGGCCTTAATTTTATTCGCTGTATGTTTTTTCAGAAATAATTTAAAAGGTCGGCCAACCAGTGAACGCAATCCTTCCTCCAGGAAATTCATACCCAGCATGAAAAGAGCAATGCCGGCCAGCAGTTTCCATATTTCCGTCATAACAGACATAATAACAAATCTAATCAGAAAAGCTTTCACCCTTGCTCTTGCAAAACGTAAAACTCTTCCATTCAACTGATATAGTTCAGTTCGCGGCCTAATAAGGGTCAGCCGTTTCTGAGGACTGCGGCTATAGATTTGGAAATATAATTATGCGACATGAAAGGGATATTGAGCCCCGCCGAAATAGAGAATCTCCTTCACCGCCAGGTAGTAGGAAGGCTGGCCTGCTGTGCAGAGGGTGAAGTCTATATCGTACCGATCAGTTATGCTTATGACGGGGAATATATTTATTGCCATTCTGAAGAAGGTTTAAAAACATCTATAATGCGAAAAAATCCCCGGGTTTGTTTCCAGGTCGATGAAATGCGGAATATGGCCCAATGGAAAAGCGTGATTACCTGGGGTGAATTTGAAGAGTTGACAACTGAAAATGAAAAAGAGAAGGCATTAAACATCCTGATGAACCGCATGTTGCCTGTTGCGTCCAGCGAAACAACACACCTGGGATCACAATGGCCTTTCGCAGCCGGTGGTACGGAAGACGTTGGGGGCCTTTTTTTCCGGATCCATATCTATAAAAAAACCGGGCGCTTTGAACAAGAAGAAGCCTCCCCACAGTTTCCTGGTTGAAATCAATGAATCTTTCGTACAAGCTATCATTTATTTAATTTACTCCCGGATTGCATAAACCGAAGACGAAAGACCGGAAATAGAATACATGGCGGAGCTAATACCAACAAGAAGGGAAGCAGCTTATACTGCCCAAAACAAGGTGCGTCTTGTAAAAGGGGGAAGGGAATACTTTGACCTCTTACTGCAATTAATCGATGAAGCCCAAGAGAGCATACACCTGCAAACTTATATCTACGATGATGATGAAACAGGCCAGCAGGTGGCCAGAGCTTTAAAAGCCGCCGCCGCCCGTAACGTACAGGTATACCTGATGGCGGATGGCTATGCATCACAGGTAATGAGCCAAAGTTTTATTGATGATCTGCGAAGTGGGGGTGTAAACTTTCGCTTTTTCAAGCCCCTGTTGAAAAGCCGTTATTTTTATATAGGCCGTCGCCTGCACCATAAAGTAACCGTGGTAGATACCCGTTATGCCCTGGTGGGCGGCATTAATATTACCAACCGGTATAATGATATTGCGGACCAGCCGCCCTGGCTTGATTTTGCTTTATATGTAGAAGGAGAAGCAGCAAGGGAACTTTGCGTCCTTTGCTGGAAGTCCTGGAAAGAATTTCCTGCCACAATGGGGCTGACTCCCTGCGAAACCAAAACCATCAATTTCGATTTTTTACCGGCTGAAACCTGTCATGTAAGGGTTAGCCGTAATGACTGGGTCAGGAATAAAAACCAGATTTCGCATTCTTATATTGAAATGCTGCAACAGGCCCGAAGGCAGATTACTATTCTATGCAGTTATTTTTTCCCTGGGCGCATCATTATGCGTCATTTGCTGCAGGCCGCCAGGCGGGGGGTTAAGATCAGGCTGATCATGGCAGGACAGTCGGATATCCTGGTGACAAAATATGCGGAACGTTATATTTATGACCGTTTGCTTCGCTATCATATTTCAGTTTATGAATACCGGGGGGCGGTTCTGCATGGTAAACTGGCTGTTTGCGACGAGGAAAGAATGACAATTGGCTCGTATAATGTCAATAATATTAGTGCCTATGCAAGTATTGAGCTCAACCTTGATGTAAAAAGCAGGGATTTTGTTTCCCGGGCCCAGGAACTGCTCGATAAAATCATTATTGAAAATTGCGAACAGGTTACGGCAGACCTGCTGGCTAAAAAAAGGAATATTTTTCAGCAGTTTGTCAACTGGCTATCCTATACCATTATCAAGGCCATCCTCTTCCTGTTCACTTTCTATTTCAGGCAGGCCAAAAACTAATCCCCCCTGATACGCCGAAGCATAGAACGGATTGTTTCCCTGTTCCAGTGATTGAAACGGCCTCTTTGCAAGGCCAGTTTATTCGAGCCCGGCCGCTGGGGATAATAATGAAATACAAAACCGGCATCGGGATCATGCCAACCGGCCATTTGCCCAAATCGCAGGTCATTAAATACAAGCGAATCCCCTTTCTTACTAACTGTATAAAATCCCTGTGAAAAACGCAGCAGGTCCTGCACCTCCTCTTCCTGGCGAATAGGTTGCAATAAAGTATCATTACGGGGAAAATAATGAAAATCAATTTTGCTTTTGCCAGCCAGTACAGAATAATAACCCATATGCCAGCCTTTCTCATCCCCGGCAACTATATACCATAACCAATTATTAAAAGGTGTGGGCGTGGTGAAATATTGATCGTAACTGATCCGTTGTTCCCGCAGCGCACCCAGGGCAATGGTTTCTGTCTTTGCTTTATTAAACATACAATAGAGCAGGTAAAAACAACTCAGGCCAACACCAGCCAGCATCCAGTAACGCCGGCTGGGATCGGCTGATCGCAAAAACAATAAAGCAAGAAAGGCGATGCCCAGGCCCAGGGAAAAAAACGGGTCGGCCACGAAAATAGTATTGAAGGAGATACGGGCATGCGTAAAGGGTTCAAACAAACCGGTACCATAAGCATTTAATGAATCCAGGAACAAATGCAGCCCGATTTCGATCATAAAAAAAACAAGCCAGCGCTGGTAGGAAATGCCATCCAGTGAAAACCGTCTTCGGCAGAAATAAGCTAACAGGAAAGAGGCCGCCAGGGCAAACAGGATGGAATGTGAAAATCCCCGATGAGCCAGCAAGTAATCAGCTTCATCCAGCCAAACTGCAGTTATTGCATCGGCATCTGGAATACTATTGGCCAAAGCCCCGATCCAAAGTGCTTTTTTTCCCGCCTTCTTTCCTATCAGTGCTTCGCCGGCACAGGCGCCGAGAACTATATGGGTTAGTGTATCCAAAATAATGACTAATCAGTTCAGGGGATTATATTACTGTTTCCCGTTCCTTCGGTTGGTGCCGGGTTGCGGATATTGACCGAAGCCGGTGTTGCATCCCTGATCACCTGTTTTATTTCATCCATCATATTCATCTGGTCTTTTTGAATATCGAATAATGTTTTCATCTGTTCGGCCATCAGCAAATCAAGTTTCTGCTGCATATTACGGATTTCCACCTCCGCTTTCAGGTTCACCAGGTAATCATTGATGGCCCGTTGCCGGTCTTTCGCCTCTTTACGGTTCTGGCTCATCATAATTACTGGGGCCTGTAACGCAGCGATAGTCGATAACAACAGGTTCAGCAAAATAAAGGGATAGGGATCAAAAGGGTGAACTAACCCTGCTATATTGACCCCGATCCAGGTAAGCAGGACCAGGAAGAAAACGAGAATAAATTTCCAGCTTCCCCCAAAGGCTGCCACCCTGTCGGCCAGCCGGCTGCTAAAACTAGGGCTGGCATCTTCAAATTCTTTGAGCTTATGGGTAAGTAGTTTTTCTTCTTCGATGGATTGCAGCACGATACTGTTGAGTTTTTGCAACTGTTCATCTTCCGATTGCAGGATCTGTTCCAGTCTTTCCTTTTCCATCTTATTTATTATGAGCAATAAAAAGAGGTAACCGGAGGCTGGTCATCAGGGTATCCGCCATACTGGCCCGGAACCAGCGGGATACTCTACCCCTTCTGTAGGCGCCTAATACCACGAGTGAGCCTTGCTCCAGTGACTTCAGGTAATTTACAATTTCTTTTTCGGCCCAACCCTTCATTACCAAAAAAGAGGCACCGGGAAAATGACTTTTGACGAATTCCTTCATCAATTTATTATCGGGTACCTGCGAGGGTTGATCCGGGTTCCGTACCGTCAGGATCTTCACCGGCTTTTCCCTGTAAGGAGCCATGATATAACTAAACATCTTGATGGCAAATACGGAAGAAGGTTCCCCGTCGTAGAGCAATACTAATTTATCAATAGGGATAAACTCATCGGGTATGATCAGCACGGGACATTGAACATCATTGAGCAGGTCGCGGATAAAACGGGTTGGCGCTTTTTCGGGGTAGTGTGAAAGGGTTTCATTGCCATTGATGATTACCAGGTCGGCGTAAATACTCTCATGCAATAATTCCTGGATAGCGATATTCCGGTCGCGGTGCAGAATATATTGTACTCCTGCTTTCTTACAGGAGACTTCAAATTTTTCAATTGAAGCCGCCCTTTTTTTCGCATCCTTTTCATCCATTTTTCTTTTACGGGCCGGGGAAAATCCGCCTTCCTCTGTTACAAGGTCATAGATCTTGTAACTATGGTAGGCAATATCCTCCAGGAAAAGTCCGACGAGGCGGGCATTACTTAACTGGGCAATCTGAATAGCGTATTGTCCCGTGCTTTCCGAAAATTTCAAGCCGTCAAATGCGGCAACAATCTTTTTCATATCATTTATTTAATCAAGAGCATTGCAGTAACAGGTCAGCCTGGTTGTTATTTCAAATTCAATTCCTGTGTGCGATAAAAACAGGAACCTGGTGATTGCTGATGACCCCATTGATAAAGCTTTTTTTAAAAAGCCTGGAAAAAGCTGAGCGGCCATAGGATCCACAGACCAGGACTGGCGCATTTTTGTCATTTAACCATTCGGCAAAATATTTCTTTTGATCCGCCTGCAGGTGCAATATGTTAAGATTACTGAAATGCCGTACCGTTAATTCCTGTATGTTATCAGCCTCAGGTAGCGGTTCGTCTTCTTTGCCCGCGTATGCAAGTATGGTTTCATTACCCGCCAGCTCAGGCAGCAGGTAGGCGAATTGCTTAATTGCATACACCGAAGAAGCACTCCCATCATAAGCAAGAATAGAACTTTGCGGGAATTCGAAATGCTCGGGTAACACAAGTACGGGACATTCCACACTGTGAAGAGCCTCCTGCAGGTATTCATTGGGTTCATCGGTAGCCAGGTGACCATAAAAAGTTTCACTACTGATGATCAGCAGATCGGCAAAACGGGTTTCTTTTTTCAATTCCGGTATAGCAAAATCGAAGAAGTCCTTATGCAAGCGGAATTCGATATGATGATGAATACAAAAAGACCGGAACCGCTCTATATTCTGCTGTACAATTTCAGCATCTTCGTCTTCAACCAATGGGATATAGACCCCGGGGGATTTACCACCCCGGGAATAACTCCAAAGATTCGCATAATCCACCTGGGGCAAAAATGCACCCGTTAAAAAAATGGGCTGCCTTTCATTTAACCTGGCAGCAAATTCAAGTGCGGCCGTTGAATAATTGCCTCCATCAAAGGCCAGTAGAATCTTTTTCATACCCTGATTTTAGAAGTCAAATCTAATTCCCTGTTTCCCGGTCCTGCATGACCCCGGGCAGCAGGTTTTATGATCTATGTCAAATCATAAGGGCAACCGGGAACACTTGTGGGCTGGAGATGTTACCTGAGTTCCAGCATGACTATACTCTTGGCCGGTAGAACAACCTCGGGCATATCACCCATCTTCTTGGCGCCCGTGAAATTTTCGATGTGGATGTGCGTGGGTTGATCAAAGCTATTGATATCCGAAAGTTTCGCGGAACTGAGAATCTGCCCTGCTACCTGCTTCCAAGTAATATTATTGAATGTTGTTCGCACCATTATATTCCTGTTCGGATCAAGATTGACCATGGTAATATGGACTGTTCCCGAAGAATCGCGGGAGGCCGATGCATTAAGGGCTGCTATTTTCTGTTCGCCCATGATATAATCGGGAGATTTGAAACTTACCGGTAGCCATTTGGCATCGTGGTGAACCTTAAAAAGATCAAATACATGATAAGTTGGTGTCAGCACCATTTGCCCGCCCCTGGTCAGGACCAGGGCCTGCAAATCATTTATTGTTTGCGCCAGGTTAGCCATCCTCATTAAAAATAAAGAAATTTAAGTCCGGCACCTTATGCTCTTTTTACCGGTTATCCGCCAAAATTGACTACCTGGAAGCCTGTTGTCAATGGATTATGGAAGCAAATTATCATTGGTCTCCTAAAGCAGGGTTTTTAGCCGGAACTGATTCAGTGTTTTCTGCTAAAGTTCTTCACAATGGGATTAGTTGTACTGTATAAATGAAAATAAACAAGCTGATCCCCTCTAATAAGCTTACATTACAGTGATGCAGGTTATTCTATCTGCAAATAAATTACGAATATGTCAAACATTGTAGATGTTGTGGTGGCCGACAAAAATTTCGCCACTATGCTGAGAGGTGTTAAAGCTGCTGGATTGGAAATTGAATTAAGCAAGGCGGGACCTTATACAGTATTCGCCCCTTCTGAAATGGCCTTTGGAAAAATGCCCCAGGGCGAACTAACTGAATTGCTGAAACCTGAAAACAAAATAAAACTCACGGGTATCCTTAACAACCACGTTGTGGAAGGAAAAAAGAGCTTTAAAGATTTAACCGACGGAGAAAAGTTAAAAACCCTTAGCGGCAAAGAACTCAGTGTTAAAGTAATCAATGGCAAAGTGACCATCAATGGAGCAGCTATACAGGGACGCGATAACGAAGCTTCCAATGGCGTGGTTCATTCCCTGGATACTGTCATTACGGCAAATTAAAAACACAATTCATTACCAGCAGAGGCTGGACAAAGCCACTGGAAAACCGGTGGCTTTTCAACTCCAACCGCCTGGCGGTTCTACGATCACCCTATAAGATTAAACCCGATATGTCAAGGTATAATAAATACAACATCAAAGTCACAGACAGGTTCAACCCATTAGATTTCCCAAAAGTGGAGGCTGAAATGATGGCCTTAACTGCTGTTGCTTCAACAAAAGCCGGAACTGGCAAAGGCCAGTTGTTTATAGATTACCTGGATGACCGCTCCCGAAAGATTGATTGGATCAGTACGCAAGCACCGGATCTTATTCCACAAAAAGGAAATGCCTGTTCTACGGATCATATTGAATTCTTATTTGATTCCTGCCAGAACAATAAATTGTTTAAGAAAGATCTGGAGGAATATATCAAAGAGAATTTAGGATAGTCACGATTATATATCCTATATCAATATGCAGATACATACCAGGAATTTGCATCAAGCCCACCTGGTATGAGATACCAGCAAAGATCAGCAAAAAGGAAAATTTTCCGGAAAACACCATATAATCAACACGAGGAAACTTAGGGTTGATTGGCGGGCTAAATAAAAAACCCGGTCCGATGACCGGGCTGCACCTCTCACTTCCCTTTTTTTCGAAAACCCAATAAACCGTCCAGGGAAACTGCTATTTAGATCAATTCCGTCTTTCTTTAATAGTAAACACTCTTGACAGGTTGAACCCAAATCGTATTTCACCACGACCCCAACTGTCATAGGTGTCGGTTATAAAGGCTCTTTCATTCATCCCTGTAGCATTTGAAAAATGCAATTGGAAAACATGGCCACCAGTTTCAATATCGAATCCAATCGAAACAGGGTCTTTAGTTACTGAATTAGCCGGGCGATTTAAAACGGGGAAATAATCCAAAACAAAAGCAGTTCGCTTACTGATTTTCAACCGGCCCCCTATACCCATCGCATAGATATCGTTTACATCGCCGGTTTCAACGAAATTGCGATGAACCAATGTAGGACTGAGTTGTAGGGAGAATCGCTCGGAAAATTTTCTCCCGAAAATGGACTGGTAATAATATCCAATGCGGGAGGAAAACTTCTTTTTTTCTACCGGGTCTGCATTCTTTAAAGTGTAAACAGAGACGCCTGTTACCAACACACAGGAAATGGGAGAACCACCTTTTGATTGCCTTATAACCCTCCATTTAATAAATCCGTCCAATTCCTTCTTGAAGGTGGTCCTTCCCGCTCCCACGGTCAAATTATCACCCAAACCATAATCAAAACCCATTCTCATACTGGCATGATCCAATCCAAAGAGCTCCGCAAGCCCGTCGTTAACCAGGCCAAAACGATGCAGGATCCGGAAATCCAGCACACCCTTGCCGATCAACTCCACAGAATGGCCATTAATAACCCTGGAAGACTTGAAAGCATTAGTGACATATTCCTTTCCAGGTATTTCAGCTTCAATTCCCTTTAGCAGACTTTCATTTTCTTCCTGCGCGGGTACATGAATTACCGCTCCAAGAAGTAAACTGCAAATAATAAAAATCCTCTTCATAAAAAATTCTTTACTTCGATATCCATCAGTCATATTTCAGGTTCACAGCAATTTTAACCGTTTTGGAAATTTTATCCCTCACCAACGCCGGGATACTGATTTTATAATCCGCGAGTTGAACGTTGAAATCAGCACTGGCGGAAATATTCCTGTTTTGCACAGTTATTATTGCCGGTGTGGTTATAGTTTTAGTTATACCATGCAAGGTGAGATCCCCGGCAACAGTAACCATATACTTTCCATCCTTGTTAAAATCCACCTTGGTTAAATCCACGATTCGGCCTTTGAAGGCAGATTTCGGGAACTTATCACTCTCCATGTAATTTTCATTAAAATGCTCCTGCATCAATGCTTTCTCAAACGTGAAACTTTTAATCAATGCAATAAACTCGATCTGCCCGGTTTTTTTATCAAGTACGCTAATTGATGTTCTTGTATGGGCTTCTATATCCTCCAGGGGCGTCTTGGAATAAAAAGAAATCGTTCCGTTTTTTGTTATCAGCCTGTCCTGTGCAGATACCACAACCGTGTTTATTGTCAGAAAGCAGGAAAAAATCCACCACTTCATATTTCAATTTTTATTTTTCTATTCCAGCACACAGCGAAGCAGGATCACGTCAAACAGGTAACCACTGCATACCCCTTTAATCGTTATTTCCGCTCCCTTTTGCAATTCCAGTATTCCAGGGAGGTTCTCCTGGTCAAACTGGCACATTACGGATGCCAAGGAGCTCCCTTCATTTAAAAAAACAGTACCACTGGAATCCGTGACCTGGACAGCACTGATAATACCATGGACGGTGATTACTCTGTCATTATACTGCGAATTGGCACTATCCTCGTTTGTTTCAAACCGACGAACCAGGTCAGCCGCCTTCAAATTGTAGTCGGCCATCAGCTCTTTCGTATCAGGAAGTTCACGTGTATACTCCCTGTACCCGTAAATCCCGGCAATAACTGCAACGCATAAAATAAAAGCCAGTCCACTGCTATACTTTTTCCAAAATTTCCTCATTGCCACTTTTCACCAGGTTAATTATTTTTTGAGCCTTCCGATATCCAGGTACTTATCGCTGTGATATTACAGTTACTTAGCTTGGCGGCACCCACAGGCATGGCTGCAAAACCCTGGGTATGTGAAATTGCCCCCAGCAGCCGGCCGCTGACTGCCACTTGCTTTACCTTATCATGGGTATCAAGGGATATATTCCCATCACTTTCTCCATTGCCATGACAGGAAAAACAATTGCTCTCCAATATAGGCCGGACCCGGGCTGTAAACGACACATTGATTGTGTCTGCACAAGCAGATATAGGTGCGGTTACTTCCCTGTCATAAGTACAGCTCTGCAAAAAGACAAGTCCCAACGATATTGTCATTACACCCAAAACAAAATTCTTCATTGCCTACTATCTTATTGTTCTTTTTTAATTATTCAACGCGCCATTATCTACCCAGCAGGATATGCTTTGAATTTGCTCACTTGTAAGGGTCCTGCCAAGGGGCATTCTTCTGCTAACAACAGCCGATTTTATGGAAGCTGCCGCATTTTTTACCTGCTCAAATGTTAATAAAGGACCTGGGCCGTTGGTGCTGCCTGCACCATGGCATCCACTGCTTACACAATTATTTTGTATGACAGGCCTGACATCAGTCATAAATTTTGCCGACACGCTACTGCAGGCAGTGGTAGGATTGGGGGGCAGCGGACCTTCGTTGTTGCCATTATTATTGGACCCTTTACTGCATGCCACCATCACACATATTAATGTGCCAATAGCCAGGATATACTTCAAACTCTTATTCATACTCAGTCTCCTGTTTCACCCATTATGGGAATTCTTTAATTAAGGACAAATTGCCCGATCGAAATATCCCATACATAAATCGCTATGTTTTACTTAAACTTTCATCTGCAAAAAAACAGAAAAGCAAGACCGCTCAAAATGGAAATGAACCGGCGGCAGTAAATTGCATCCAGCCGGTGGCATTTTTTTAATTGATGGTTTTTGACCTTCTAAAAAAATCAAATCCACCCGGCATTCTCTTTCTCATCATGCTTTATAAGCAATGATTTCCATAACAGAAATGCTGATATGGTGATCAGCTAACAATTTTTTCGAACGGGTTTGTAACGATGGCAATAAACTTTTTATGAACGGCTAAGTACCTTAACCGGGCGGTAATTCCTAAAGATTTGCGGGGGGTCAGTTAGAAATCAATCTACAGATTGGCTTATATTCATCTTTTATATTTGCACTGTTTTAAATAAAAATTCAATGATTGATTTTACCAAAGGCAGGGACCCGCTAATAACAGAAAGGCTGCTAATTGAACCATTGTCTCTTACTGAAACCGAATTCATACTAAAACTTGTTAATACTGCCGGCTGGCTTGAATTTATAGGAAACCGTAATATAAATACAGTGGCTGATGCAACGGCTTATATCCAGAAAATAATCGACAACCCAAATACCTTTTATTGGGTAGCCAGATTAAAAGACGGCCAAACAGCCATTGGAATCGTCACTTTCATCAAACGCGATTACCTGGATTACCACGATATTGGTTTTGCTTTTTTGCCAGACTATACCAGCATGGGATATGCCTTTGAAGCAACAAGCACCGTTTTATATGCAATTTTGCGTAAGTATAAAGATCCCATTATACTGGCTACCACTATCTCAAATAATTTACGATCGGTCAGGTTGTTGAATAGACTTCAGTTTCAACATGAAAAAGAAATTGAAGTGAGCAATGAGAAATTGCAGATCTATTCAGTATCGACTGACAAGCTTTGCATCTCAGCAATAACAACATTCTCTTAAAGCGGATTCATAAATAAGGGTAACCGGCAACCTGCGTTTGTCTTGTTATCTGTCATTTTTATACCGGAACTATTGCTGGTTAAACCCCGTGGCACAGAATGCTAGACAGAAAACCTTCCTGCCATTATAACCCAGGAAAAATGATGCCGAAAAACGGAACTCTTACCAAATCCGAGGAGGGAGGTCTATGAAAAAACAAAAATTGTCAACCATAGTGCTCAACGCCTTTCGATCTATGAAAACATCTGTTTGTTAAACGGCCAAGGGTTTACAACAAAATGTCATAAACTTTTCCCGTTCGTCAATATTAATCAGGAGTGGAAGATCAGTTCTGTTATATGGGAGGACGAGTAAAAAATAATCTGGACCCGCAGTATCATCAGGTCTTAAGGCAATTTCATCCGATCCATCATTAGAAAGAAAGCAACTTTATTATCGCCGGGCCCCAATAAAGTCTCGTAAAATAATAAGTGCCGAGGACCAGGAATCCTGTCATGATCCATATTAACATGGTAGCAAGCCGGCGAAACCGGATGGAGGCCCTGTAGTCCCGGTAACGAATAAGCAATTCCGCGACTAACAGATTCGGCACATAAAAGAAGAAGGACATCACCTGGTCAAATACTCCTTCAAAATTGGAGGAGTGCCCAACTCCACCCGTTAATTGAAACCAGAAACCATAATCCATTCGGTAGAGCCAGGATCCGACAGCCAATGCATACAGACGTAAGCCCCATTGCCGATGCTGATCGATTCTTCTCGCGACACCGTACCGGTAGGTTTGAACTCCTGATAAAAGCATCAACAGGCCATAAAGAGTAAAGCCCATTTCCATGACGGTGCCGCCAACAGTACCTTTAAAGATGATAAATACTAATCCCCCGCTTGCCGCCATCACAGATGATAAAATATAAATCCGACCAACCCAACGATGCAACACCGGGTAGCGGTCCCGAAGAGATTCGATTAACTGAATATTTCCCAGTAAGAGAATAACGGCGCCTGTCACAAAATGCAATCCAATGCCTGCAGTCGAAGCGAGCGATCCTTTTTGATACAATCCAGGCAAAATATCATTCCAACGCACCAGGTTGCCTTCGAATAAGGAGATCACATAAAATCCGAGTATATATAAACCGAAAAGCCCTGCACTGATCCAGACAGTGGCGCTAAGTAAAAACCTTGCCCGTCGAAAAGAAACTGCCGTCCGCATTGATATTAACAAAAAGCGCGGGTGAGGATTGGGTTCATCAGCATCATATTCTATCATACAGTCTTCATTGGGGTATAATAATCTTTATAAGGAGGCCCTGGATCTAAGACAGTATACCAACCTGGCAACTATCTTTTCCTCGGATTATAATGCTGGTAATGATTTTTCAACCTTTCAAATTTTATCAAATCCACCGGCCTGAACCTCTTTTCAGTTTTGGCAGGATAATTCTTTAGGCAATCCCGGGTCACACACTCCGTGGGCCTTGTGGGCCGCCGCTCAAATCCTCCCCCGCAATTAGGGCAAACATTTTGTAAAATACCTGTAACACAGTCAATGCAAAATGTACATTCAAAACTGCAGATCATGGCATCATTACTTTCATTTGGCAGGTTTTTCCCGCAGTTTTCACAAATCGGTCTTATTTCCAGCATCTATAAATTATTAATGCTAATGATTCAATTGTTGATCAAATATGACCTTATTCCCAGGGGCTATAACCTGGCCCGGGCTTTGCAAAAAAGGATGCGCATCCGGCCAGGTTCCTGGAAAAGTCTAATTCCAAAATCCCCCCTTTATCCTGGACAGGAATAATTCTTTCTTTCTTCGGCTAACTTCTACTTCTGCTCCATTGCTCATAATAACCACACCCCCTTCACCACGATGGTATTCAACTACATGCTGCAGGTTAATGAGAAAAGTCCGGTGAATTCTTAAAAAAGGGGCATGTTCCAGCATTTTTTCATATTCCAACAAAGGGCGGGAGACGACAATCGGCTTCTTATCCTTTATATGAATAATCGTATAATTCTTTTCCGCCTCGCAGAGGATGATATCCTCCAGTTTCAGGACTGCAAATCCTTTAAAAGTAGGTACACACAATTTCGTTTCCCCGGAGAAACCAGTGCGCTGGAGGCTGTAAAGCAAACCTTTCCAGTTCATGGAATCATCCTGTTGACGCCGCTTGTTTTCGACGCGCCGGATTGCTTCAGTTAAGCGGTCTTCATCAAAAGGTTTTACCAGGCAATCAGTTGCATGCAATTGCAGTGCCCGGGGCATGTATTGCAGGTCCCCGGTTACAAAGATCACCTGGAAATTATTTGAATCGAGGTCTCTGAGCATTTCGAAACCACTATGATCAGGCATCTGAGCTTCCAGGAATACAAGATCGGGATTCAACTCTTTAATCTTAAGCTTTCCTTCAATCGCATTGGTACAGGTTGCAATCACCTCTACCTGCTTACATCGTAAAACAAGCATTTTTTGGAGTATACTGATACCCTCCGGTTCATCATCAACAATTATTGCCCGCATAAGTATTTGTTTAAATTTTTTTATTTAGTACTACCCCCGATAACCACCTGATGATCTCCGCAACATATTGTGGCGATGGCAAACTGTATAATTACGGGAAAGCAACCCATGCTCTCCCGTAACTACCAGGTTGTGGTATTAGTGTAAAATAACCAGCGGATTGGTCGGATTGAAAACTCCATCCGGGTTATTTTTCCAAACCCATGCATGAAGGAGCCATAAACCAAATCCGTCATT
>DASUMO010000094.1:0-3545 GCA_036277695.1 Chitinophagaceae bacterium | reverse complement strand
GGGAAAGAACAAGAAATAATGCCGGTGAAAGACCTAACCGCGACATCAATCAACAACCCAGGCAATTTGAACGCAGGCCCGAGGTAAGGAAAAACGAGTCGCCGGTTCGCCAGCAAGGACCTTCAACCCGTAGCCCCAATTATGAAAGACCACAACAATCACCTCAATCCCGACAGTTTGAAAGACGCGGGAATACCGAAAGAATGAACCAGCCCCCTGTAAGAGAACAACGCAGGGAAATGAGTGCCGGTAGTTCCCGCCCTTCAATGGAAAGAAGACCACAAGTGCAGCAGCAACCGCAACAACAACCCCGGCAGTTTGAACCCCGTGGTGACAACGGCCAACGCGGAAATGGTGCTGGCAATGGGGGAGGCAATGGTCGTGGCAGAGGAAAAAATTAAAATTGACCTATAATAGTTTTATATCAAAAGGCCCTTCTGGGCCTTTTGTTTTTTCAAAGCTTTTTTGCTTAAAAAATGATTAGACTCGTATTTTTCCTTAAACAACATCTGTAAATCTACTTTTAGGTGAAAATTTGAGTTTGGTAAAAATCCTTTAAACTTAAAAAAATACTACTTTGGCTTTATCCTATTTAAAGCCCGAGCCAACTATGGAATTATTCCACCGATTGCAGCACTGGCAGCAACAAAAGATCAAATCCATCGACTTCAACGGTATGTTTCAAAACTACCGTGACAAAAGCCTTTTTATATTACAGCGTGTCAGGGTTCTCGGTGTTGATAATAACCTGGATGATTACGAAAAAAGAAAGCTCAGGATTTTTAACCAGCTTAATTTTTTCCAGCTTCTTACCGGTCTAATGATACCAGTGCTGGGTATTTTTACCGCTCCCAATCTTCCCGTTGGTTCCTGGCTGGTGGCCTGTTTGCCTGCCCTGGTCAGCGTAGTGGTTTTATGGCTCAATTCTTTGAAACGCTATGAACTGGCCCTGCTCAGTTATTTTATTTTTTACCCGGTATTTACCTGTATCATTTTTATTAACGGGATGAACCTGGGTGTCGAGTTGTTCTTTGTATTATACGGGATACTTTCCGTGTTCTTTCTGCAGGATATCGGCTATATGATTTTTTCACTGGCTTTATCCATGATGAGCTATGTGATTCTTTCTGTTATCCTCAAAAACTACCAATACCAGTTAAAATCCCTGAACTTTTTTGTATTCCTGATGAACCAGTTGCTGGCGATGGGATATATTTTCTACGGGCTTTACCTGATAAAAAAAGAGAATGCGGATTACCAGCTTAGCATCATGAAACAAAAGTCCGAGATGGCAGGGCAGGCCCTGCTCCTGCAAAAACAGGCGGATGAACTCGCTGACCTGAATCTCCTGAACAATAAACTTTTTTCACTTATCTCTCATGACCTGAAGGCGCCTATGTATGCCCTCCGGAATTTTTTCCAGAATGCCAAAGACCTGAAACTTTCGGCCCGTGAAATTAAAGGGATGCTGCCCGATGTCATCAATGACCTGAACTACACAACTGGCCTGATGGAAAACCTGCTGCAGTGGGCAAAAAGCCAATTGCAATCCAACGAAGTGCGGCCGCAGGAACTGGATATAAACGAAATTATCGGGGATGTAGTCAATTTATTGCGGCTGCAGGCAGATGCGAAGAAGATCAGGATTGAGCGAAAAACGCCTGTGCCTGCCTATGCCTGGGCCGATAAGGATATGATCAACCTGGTAATCCGGAATCTCCTCTCCAACGCCATCAAGTTTACGCAGCAGGGAGGTATTATTGTGATTGGTTGCGAAGCCAATAAAACTTTTACCGAGGTATTCATTAAGGATAATGGGATCGGTATCAGCCGGGAGGAGATGGTAAAGATCAACCAGAATAATTTTTATACTACTCACGGTACAGCCTGTGAAACCGGCACCGGACTGGGGCTTTCCTTATGCAAAGAATTCCTTGGGCGTAATGGTGGCAGGCTCCTGATCGAAAGTGAGCCCGGTGAGGGGAGTACTTTTTCCTTTACACTGCCCCAACGGGCATAGAAAGTAGTTGAATGATTATTGACGGGTATTGATTGGATCTTCTTTATCGTCATTCAGGCTAAACGGGTTATTTTCTTCATCTTCTTCCCCGATTTCTTCCTGATCATCATCCTGTTCACTTCCCGGTACATCCAGGTCATTGCCTGCCTGGTCATTTTTTTCATTTAAAGGCGTGCCTTCCAGATCGGCATCGTCGAGTTTTGCTTTTTTCAGTGCCAGTTCATCTGCACTGGCCATGGAGTTTTCACTCTCTTCCAGCAATTCCCGCTCATCTTTCGTTACATTGGAATCAAATTGTTCCCGCAATTCATCCTTTGCCTTCTTGTCTGTCTTCTTATCCATAAAATAGTTTTTAATGATAATGATTATCTTCAAACCGGCCCGGTTAGCAGGGTTACATCCTTCTTCTTTCAACCGGCTATTTTCTCCTGGCTTTCATTGCTATGAAGATAACGATAAAAACTACCAGCCCGATCAGGATAAAAGCCCAGGCCATACCGGCTTTAAAGATTGTTTCTACCACGCCACAGCCGCTTAATACAAGCATCATAAAAATCGCTGCAAATAATACTGATGATAGCCGCATACTATAAATTTTATACTTTAAAATTTTCAAGTATTATACCAGAATTATAACCTGAGCAGGCTGGCAGCAAATGGGAAAATAATAACCCATGAAGCGCGTACTATGCTGAATAGTTTCCCTGATTGCGAAGAAAATGATCAATCCCTGAATTCCTGGCTGATCATCAATCCATAAAATCCTCCATCAAGGATGCCAATTCCCAGCCGACCGAATTCGGGTTTGAGGATATTGGCACGGTGTCCCGGTGAATTCATGAGATTGGTATGAGCAATTTCCATTGTTTGGGCCAGTGCCAGGTTTTCACCGGCAGCGAAGAAGCGGACATTCGCAGCGCGCATCCGGTCAAAGGGATCCTTACCATCCGGATTATCATGGGCAAAATAGCCACGTGCAAACATATCCCTGGAATGCGCTCTTGCCACCCTTGTCATTTCAGGATCGCCTTTCACGGGTTTAAGACCAGCTTTGGCTCTTTCCCTGTTAACCAGGATCAGCATTTTGGCTTCAAGATCGGGGCGGGGTGCCGGGTCGTCGTGTGTAAAACCCAGTTCGACCGATTCATCAGAGGAGGGCTGTACAGTTAAACTATTCATTGTATAACGCACAGCTTCGTCAAATACAGGGGCCAGCTTTTTGTTGACCCATTCTGATTGCATAGCCAGTTTTACTCCCAGCTGGCTATCGCGGGTAGCACGATTGATACTATCCCGGAGTGGCAGGGCCAGCAATAAAGCTGAAAGGATAATCGCGTAAATCCATCCGTTAATGGCACCCGGAATAATACCCAGAAATTTATTGACGCCATCTTCGTTGGCATGCGGGGGAATGGAGCGGATAATAAATCCGGTTACCATACCGATGAGTAGGCGGGCAAATATTACAGTAACTATAAATGCGAGGGGTAACCGCCAAATACCGGAATCAAATAATTTTTCCAGA
>DASUMO010000093.1:0-5238 GCA_036277695.1 Chitinophagaceae bacterium | reverse complement strand
CGGCACATCATCGGCATCATAGCCTGCATTGGCTATTGCCGTTTTGATTTCCTCAATATTGATCCGGTCAGTCAGCCATTTAACCTGGGTTTCCCCCTTCCTGTAGTTCACATTAATAAGCTGGATGCCATCATAACGCTTGAGGTAAGTCTCGATCCTGTTTTTACAGTTTTCACAAAGTGCATTAGGGGTTTTGATTTTGGCGCTTAATAAAGCCTTGGTTTGGCTTAAACCTGCCTGGCTAAGACCCAGGGAAAGCAGCGCAGCCAATACGAATTGCTTCATGAGGTAATAATTAAGGTGGTAAATTACTGAACTCCGGTCCAATTAGCCGGGTCCTCCTGCCATTTTAACAAAATCCCTTCCTGGTCAGCTGTTACCAGCCCTTTTTCAAGAGCCAGCTGGATCAGGGTGGGATAATTCGTCAGCGAATAATAGGTGATAGATGCCTGGGAAAAAGCTTCGGTTGCAACCGGGAAGCCATAGTTGAAAATAGAGACCATTCCAATCACATCCAGGCCTTCCTTTTTCAGTACTTCTACTACCTGCAGGCTGCTTTTCCCGGTAGAAACCAAGTCCTCGATCACTACTGTCTTCCGTCCTTTTTCAAAATATCCTTCGATCTGGTTACCCATGCCATGTTCCTTGGGTTTGGGTCTTACATAAACATAGGGCAGTTTAAGCTGGTCGGCAGCCATTGCACCCCAGGCAATGCCGGCTGTGGCAACACCGGCGAGCAATTCAGCATCCGGGAATTTTTCAAACACCACATTGCAAAGCTCCGACTTCACATAATCCCTGGTAAAGGGAAAGGATAATACTTTGCGGTTATCACAATAAATGGGGCTTTTCCAGCCGCTGGCCCAGGTAAAGGGCTGCTGGGGATTTAATTTAACTGCATTAACTTGAAGGAGTTTCTCCGCAACAACTTTTTCATTCGTCATGCGGCGAAGGTAAATAAAAGCCTTGAGCCTCCCGGGTGCCTTTGTCCCGGGCTGCTAAAAGAAATCTAAGATAAACTGCTATGTACATTAAGATTTACTTCAATGATAAACCGCTTTTCCTTTGCGATAATGTGGATGAAACCATTGAGCCCTATCTGCATCATGATGACGCAGTTTTTATTGATGAACTCGATTCGCATACCGTAAAATCCATGATCCATGAAATGCAACTGGAAAAAGTGCACGCAGGTGTTTTTTTCCATCCCGACCTGGAGAAACTTAAAAAAGCATTTTTTAAAAAATTTACACTGGTAGTGGCAGCAGGGGGATTGGTGTTAAATGAAAATAAAGAGATCCTCATGATCTTCCGCCGGGGAAAATGGGACCTGCCCAAAGGTAAACTGGATCAAAACGAAAAACTGGAAGATTGCGCAGTGAGAGAAGTGGAGGAAGAAACCGGGTTAAAAAACGTAAAACTGGAAAAACCCCTTACCATTACCTGGCATACCTATTATGAAGGCGCCCGCTTTATTTTGAAAGAATCGCACTGGTATACTATCCTGGCCGATGGTAAACAAGAGTTGATACCGCAGACCGAAGAGGATATCCGGGAAATTATTTGGGTAAGCCCTGACAAACTTGATACATACCTGGAGAACACATTTCCTTCTGTGAAAGATGTTGTGAAATTATACCGGGCTTATTGATCTCTCCGCGGAATAATGGCCACCGTTAGCCGGCTTACACAAACTAATTTTTCCTGCTGATCATAAATTTTAATATCCCAAACATGGGTGCTGGCACCCAGGTGTAGCGGCGTGGCCATACCGGTTACCTGTCCCTGCCTCGCACTCCGGATATGATTAGCATTGATTTCAAGACCAACGCATAAAAATTTAGAATGATCCACGACCATGGCAGATGCCACACTCCCGATCGTTTCAGCCAGTACACAGGAAGCGCCACCGTGCAACAAACCATAAGGCTGCCGCGTTCGATGATCCACCGGCATGGTGGCCTTTATAAAATTATCCCCTGTTTCTGACCACTCAATTCCCAGGTGTTCAGCCATGGTGCCGGGCCCGAGGACTTTCAATTTTTCCACTGATAATTCCTTATCAAACCAGATAACCGGCATCTTATTTTTTTTCTAATGATTTTGAAACCACTTCAGGCAGGAAAAGGGCCGCATTGCCACCATTGCGTATAATATCCCGGACGATGGTGGAAGCCACGGATGTGTATTTAGGTTCGCCGGTGAGGAAAATGGTTTCTATGGATTTGTCAAGCGTGCGATTGGCATCGGCAATGGTTTTCTCATATTCGAAATCACTGACGTAACGGATGCCCCGCAGGATGAACTGGGCACCGGTTTTTTTACAAAAATTAATGGTCAACCCTTCATACACCGCCCCTTCTACCCTTTCTTCATCCTTATAGATCTGGCGGATCCATTCAAGCCTTTGCTCTGCTGTAAACATAGGCGCTTTGGATGCATTAAGACCAATCCCGACAATGATCTTGTCAAACAGGGGTAATGCCCTGTTGATGATATCAACATGACCAAGTGTAAGAGGATCGAACGTACCGGGAAATAAACAAATTCGGGTCATAAGTTGGCGATTAGAACGATAGACGGCGTATTATCCTGCTTCGGCTAAATCTATACTTCTACACCTTTACATTTGATTGAATAGTCAAAAAATATCTTGGTAATCTTCGATTTTTTTGAACTCCTGTTTTTCACCTTAGTTATTCCGGTTCGACAATAAATACAAAACCGCCATCCTGACTGCTACTCCATTTTCGACCTGCTGTAAGATAATGGATTGCCGGCTATCTGCTACATCACTATCCAGTTCCACACCCCGGTTAATAGGGCCCGGGTGCATGATGACGATGTCCTTGTTCAGGCTATCCAGCATTTTACGGGTGATACCATAAGCAAGATTATATTCCCGCAGCGAGGAAAACAAAACCTGGTTCTGCCTTTCCAGTTGGATACGCAATACGTTGGCCACCTCACACCAGTTTAATGTTTCCCGCAGGTTATAACTAACATTAACGCCCAGGGCCTGGCTGATATATTTTGGGATCAGTGTGGGCGGACCGCAAACCGTAACCTCGGCTCCCATTTTTTTCAGCAGGTAAATATTGCTTTGGGCCACACGGCTATGCATGATATCGCCGATGATCGCTACTTTCCGGCCCTCGAGCTTCCCCGTTTTTTCCCGGATGGAAAATGCATCCAGCAAGCCCTGGGTAGGATGTTCATTGATACCATCCCCGGCATTGATGATGGCAGCCGGAATATGTTGGGCCAGGAAATGGGGAGCACCGCTGGCGCTATGCCGCATGACTACCATATCCACTTTCATGGAAAGAATATTATTCACGGTATCCAGCAAGGTTTCGCCTTTGGAAACGGAAGATGCAGAAGCCGAAAAATTGACCGTGTCGGCCGAAAGTCGTTTTTCCGCCAGCTCAAACGAGATCCGGGTCCGTGTCGAATTCTCAAAAAACAGGTTGACGATCACAACATCCCGCAGCGAGGGGACTTTCTTGACCGGGCGCTGTAAGACTTCTTTAAACTGTTCTGCTGTTTGTAAAATAAGTGAAATATCCTGGGGAGAAAGGTCTTTAATGCCAAGTAAATGTCGAGTGGATAGTTGCATTAAAGTGCGAAGCTAATGGAAAATCCTTAAATCTGACCAATAACTTAGTGAAGGCACAAGGTACACGGCTCAAGGCAGAAGAAAGACCCAAGGTGCAAGTAATAGCTCAAGATAATTTTTACTTATTGATAATCCACAATGCCTATTACACCCCCTCCTTGGGAGGGGGCGGGGGAGGTTGGTACAAGAATTCAGGAAAAAAATGAATGATGGGGAAAAACTCCTTGTAGACGAATTGCAGCAAGCTATTTTTATTCAACATTACTTATGTCGAAAGAGCTTGAAGACAGGTTTGAACATTTCGCCATTATGGTTGGGGAATTTTGCCAGAAATAAAAGTGGGACCTGATCAATTCCGAATATATAAAACAGTTAATCAGGGCAGTTCATCCATTGCTGCAAATTATCTTGAGGCCTCTGATGACCTGGGACTGGCAGATGAACGAATGAAAATCAAAATAGCCAGACGGGAATCTAAAGAAGGCCTTTACTATCTAAGGCTGGTTCTTGTACTTTGTATCTTGTGCCTTCCCTGTACCTTGTACCTTAATATAAAACCACCTCCTTCCTCTCCCATTCCACTTTAACTTTTTGGGAAATAATCGAATCAATGGATTTGCCCGTATAGTCTGGCTGAATCGGTAATTGCCGGTTAAAACGACGATCGATGAGGACGCAGAGTTCTACTTTTTCGGGTCTGCCAAAATCCAGCAGGGCATCGAGAGCGGCGCGGATCGTACGACCCGTATAGAGCACATCATCAATTAAAACAACTTTTTTTGCTTCAATGGAAAAAGGGATATCCGTTTGATTGGCATTATGCAATTCCTTCCGGATATCGTCGCGGTAAAAAGTAATATCCAATTTGCCATAGGATACGGGAATTTCCGGCCAGCCTTTTTTTATTTCCGCTACGATACGGTCTGATAATAATATTCCTCGCGGCTGTAGCCCGATAATTACCGTGTCGGTGAGATTATTATTATTCTCCAGGATTTGGTGAGCCAGCCTCTTGATGGTTATATCCAAATGTTGCGCGGAAAGTATAGATTTCAAGCCCGGGGTTTTTGTAAAAATAATAAAGCCCCGTCAAAGGGGCTTTATTAAGCTTTAAAAGCGGCAAATTATTTATTCCGGGCAGTTCGCTGCTTCATGAACTGGTAAAATAGTCCTACCTGTAAAACATTGTTTTTTGCTTCGTAGTCATTCAGGTCTCTCACATTCGCGATCCCAAAATTATAACGGGCATCAATACCAATTCCAGCCGGAAACAGGTAGCCTGCGCCAAGGGTCCAGGCAAAATCTACTTTTTTGAACTCCTCGGTGCGGTCGGCCTCACCATCTCCAAATTCTGATTCAGCATTGGTTAAAAAACCCAGTTGAGGACCTGTTTGCAGACGAAATCCGTCATGAGTCATGTATTGCACCAATACGGGCACATTGATATAATTCAGATCCATCTGGAAATCCCCGATCTTACCACCCTGGGTTGAATACATGATTTCAGGTTGGATAGCCCAGTTTTTATTCAGGTGAATATGTGCCAGACCTCCTACATGAAAACCGGTTTTCGAATCAAAATCCGTCCCATTTGTTACAGATAAGGTGGAAACATTAAC
>DASUMO010000092.1:0-9331 GCA_036277695.1 Chitinophagaceae bacterium | reverse complement strand
CGCCTTGTTCCGTCCTGGCTTCAACCACTTACAACTTTAACGAGGGCAAGACAAAAACATAGGCCTGCATGGTTTTTCAACATAACACGCAGCAATAACTTCGTCCTAAAAGTGTTTGTTCTGGAAGTCTGTTCGGACGGCCGATTCGCGGTGTGATGTGCGATCAGAGGAAAGGATCTATTCGAATCGGTCTTGATTTTTATGGATACTTTTTTTCATCAAACCATGATTGCAATGAACTTTTGGAAAGTTTTTATTTACAGATTAGGCTGTAGTGCTTCAACTTTCTCAATAAGAACAGTAGCATAGGCAACCAACCCTTCTTCCCTGCCTACAAAACCCATTTTCTCGGTAGTAGTGGCTTTGATGGAAATATCTTGTTCGGTAATGGAAAGAATGGAAGCGATGGCTTTTTTCATAGCCGGTACATAGGAATTTATTTTGGGTGACTGCAGGCATAAGGTGCTGTCGATATTTACCAGTTTATATCCTTCTGCTCTTACCAGGACGGCTGTTTTTTGCAATAAGATCTTGCTGTCAATATTCTTAAGACCGGGATCGGTATCAGGAAAGTGCGTGCCGATATCACCCAGGCAGAGGGCACCCAGCAAGGCATCGCATATTGCATGTAACAATACATCGGCATCGCTATGACCGAGGGCTCCCTGGTGATGCGGAACCCGGATGCCACCAATCCAAAGTTCCCTGCCGGGAACCAATTGATGAAAATCGACACCTGATCCTATACGGTAAGACATGCTATGAAATTAAGTGTCAAATATCCTGAATAAAAAAACGTCTTACCGGCGGCAAGACGTTTTTTTATAAAATCAGATATCGAATTAGTTGCTTTCGGAAGTCCCCGCACTGCTGCCATCGAGGTCAAATATCACTGAAAAACGAAGCGTGTTGGAAAGGGGATTACGGCTTACCCCGGCACCAGAGGGCAGAAGGTAAGAGAAGTTCAGTCCGAATACATTGTACTTAACACCCAGGCCCATGGTGAAATAACGGCGATTACCTTTTGTTTTATGCTCATGAAAATAGCCGGCGCGAAGGGCGAACTGGTTATTATAAGTATACTCACCCCCTACTGAAATCTGGAATTCCTTCAACTCTTCACCAAATCCATCGGGTGCGTCGCCAAATGAACTGAACCAGCTGCCAACAACACTTTTACTCCTGTATTCTTCAATATCCTGTTGAGTAGGATTAACAGGTGGAGTGGGAACAAGCAGCTTATTTACGTCAAGCCCAAATGATAATTTATTACTGGAATTGAAATTTTTAGTCCAGGTTGTTCCCAGGCCCAGGTTGGCGGGAATAAAATCTTTCTGATCGGCATTATCAGTATAAGAAATCTTTGCGCCCAGGTTGGCTAACACGGCACCAAAGGCCCAACCATCACCGGCTGCATTCTTATTATCAAAATAAAACCCGATATCACCTGCAACAGAACTACCGGCTTTATAAGTATTCCCACCGGAAACAGCGCCCGAAGCCAGGTCCGAATTAATATAGCGGAGAGCTACACCCAAACCAACTTTGCTGGAGAGTTTGCGGGAATAACCCACATCAATCCCGAATTCACGGGGTTTTTGTGTCCCGGTCAGGTTACCATTTTGATCAGTAAACTGTATGCTTCCCAGGCTGAAATAACGAAGAGAGGCATTCAAAGCCTGATTTTCGTCGAATTTATAATAACCTGCCAGCGATGCCAGGAATACATCATTGACTACGTCCTTAAGCCAGGGAGTATAAGATGCGGCAATACCGCCTTTTGATTCGTTAAATGCGACTTTACCAATATTCCAGAAACCTGAATTTGCATCGGGTGAAGTAGCAACGCCTATATCCCCCATACCGCCCGAACGGGCATCAGGTGAAATGCGTAAAAAAGGTACAGCAGTGGTAACCACATTGATTCGGTCTACCTGAGCTTTTAAAGAAGATGAAAAACCACAGAAAAGCAGAATTCCGGCAGTTAATTTTAAAGCAGTTAGTCTCATTAGTATGTGTTTAAATAATGGTGTAAATATATAAGTTTTGGTAAAAAGCGTCTCTAAAATATTGAATTTTATGGGATTTCAAAATATCACCAGCTTTTCAATTTTTTCTTTTCGCTGGCCCCCGGGAGCAGTTACAGAGAGTTTATATAGATAAGTGCCCCTGCCTATTTTGTCGCCATATTCATCACGGCCATTCCATTCCAGTTCACTTGAACGATTACCAGGGGTGTTTATTGTCTGTTGAATCATTTTTATTATACGTCCTGTGAGAGAGAAAATCTGCAGCCTGACCTGCAAGTCCTGGCCCGGTTTATTATGCTCAAACCAGAACTGGGTCTTAGTAGAAAATGGATTAGGATAATTCAGGATATGACTCAAAACCAGCTCCTCATCTTTCACGACCGTAAATTCCAGTATTTGCTCACTGGAATTATTGAGAATATCCCAGGCCTTAATTGTAAGTGAATGCGGGCCTGGTTCCAGCTCCGGCAACTGGAATCGTACAGTTCCTTCCTGGTAGCTGTCGAGTTCGCCCTGGTAAAAATCATTAAGAATAAAAAAGCGGTTATTGTCGTTGTCAAGCGTTGCCACAATATCATGTCCAATGCCCGTTCCGGCTGTATTGATACCGGATGAATCAGATAATTTTACAACCAGTACAGGGTTTTCGTTACTGATGCCTCCATTCACAAATTTTTCATCATTCAGGTAAGCCTTGATAAGGGGACCGGCATTATCATTTCCGGCGTTATTCCCGCTGCCCCCGATTATAAAGCCGGTAAATACGCCGTTTGCATCGGTGTTTCCATTATCCGCGTAAAGGCTTAACCTCCCATTTCCATATTGAAAATTAATATCTCGGGGTACTTTAAACCCGAACTTGAAACGACCGTTACTGACGCTAGCCTTACCCCGGAACAAAATGGTTGTTTGGGTTTGAAAGGAGGTTACTGAACTGCCCGGATCATTGGCCAGTGTCTGAACAGTCTGGGATTTATCAAACACGAGGGGGTATACGGTACCGTTGAAACCAGGGAGCAGGTTTCCCTGCTCATCCGTTACCTCTCCTTCCATTTCCACTTTTTCTGTAGCGCTCAGCGTATCAACCTGGGTGGCGGGCAGGCCATTGATCAGGCTGACCCGGGTTTTCATAGCCGGGAATGCCAGTGTTATCGCGGGATCTCCCAATAAGGCGAACTTGCGGTTATTGGTAATATCTCCCGAAGTCTGGTAGGTATAATTCTTTGCGTCCTTCACCGCATCACCCAGGCTTTTGTACCGGCCATTGGCATCCGGTTGCAAGGCAATCCGCAAATAATTATCATTCATGATGCGGTTACTGAAAGCAAAAACCACCCGGGTGGTAGTCATCAGGGCAATGCCTCCTGTTTTTGGGCGCACCAGGATGTTTTCTCCGATCGAGTTGATGGACGGGTTATCGTAAGGAGCAAAATCACAGGTGGCGGTAATAAACAGGGGCAGCCGGTTGGCATTGCTCCAGTTATTCACTATGTCCTGGTCCAATATGGTTTCTTCAGCCAGTCGCCGGGCGCCACCATGACCATTATAATTCCAGATCAAAGTTCCATTAAATACCTGGTTATTGATGGCCAGGTTTACATCGGGATAACGGCTGCCACCCGAACCAGCTTCCTGGCGAAACGCATCCAAATAAATTTTTTGCCGGTTAAAGACAGGCTGCACCGTATTGACAGTATTGGTGAAGATCTCGGCATCCTGCAGGTGGAGATTGAAATCTTCATCATCGGCAATAAAACTCAGGTTATTCCGCCAGGGGCCCAGGGCCGCGGGACTAAAATAGTCAATCAGCTTATCTACAAAATTTTTGGCTTCATCTGCATTCTTTGCAGGGACTCTGCCAATGCCCAGGTCCAGGTAATTAATAATAACACCTGAATTGATATCTTCCTGGTCGTCGAGAAACCCGTAAAAATCATCAGAAGCATAAGTGGATAGGGGATCCAGTGAAAATTGATTTTCCCAGGCGGGCACATAATTGGTGTTGTTATTGATCCGGTCCTTAAAGTCATAAGAAGCATCGCCAAATAATAATAAATACCTTGGCTTATCGGATGGGCTGCTCCCGAATTTATCATGGTACATTTTTACAAAATCACGGATGGCCACGGGGTCGGGACTTCCTCCCGCAAATTCATTGAAGACCTGCTCGGTTGTTACCAGCAATGAACGGAGACCGTTTCGTTGCGTATGAAAATCGACTAACCGTTGTGCCTGTTGAAGAAAAGCGGGATAGCTAATTATGATATAATCTTTAGGAGAAGCTGCATGCAGGTCCTGGTTATTCACCCGGCCCAGGGAAACCGGCACCAGGAAATTATTGTTAGTAAACGCAATGTATTCCCGCAACCGGGATGCGCTTTGGGTAAACCTGTACTCGGTTCCTGAAAGTATCCCGCTCATTCGCTGGGGTTGAAAGGGATCAGTAATATCCCATACTTGTGTCGAAGTGCCTGCATTGCCTATGGCAAACTCTGCTATAGCAGCCGGGGCCACGGAACTCCAATCGCGGAAAGCTAATTGGTCTGTCCCATTAAGGGCTAAATTTCGCCTCCCAAACAATTCGAACCAATTGAGCCAACCCTGCCCGTTAAAACTTCCGGGAGCATAAGTATAGTTGACCGTGGTATTAGCCTGCGAAGCAGTACCTGAAAAAATACTGGTTACCTGCTGAGCAAAAAGATCATATTGTCCTCCGCTGACCGGGTTGACCAGCGTTTGACCCAGCGGCTGGCTATTGATCTTAATATCAAAACGACTGGGACTTCCCACCGAACGGCTGATACAATTACTGACCAGGGTAAGGGCCGAACCAGGAACAAGGCCTGGAACCGGGATCAAAAAATCACGGGTCGTGGTCTTGCCAGGCATATTGGCAAATTCCTCACCATACCATTCCTTGCCACTATTTAAGAAATTAACGCTGTCCAATTCATGAAAATACCGCTCGGAAAAAGTATTCACCAACCGGGTAGGAGCTCCGGCAACCGGGGCAGCTTGGATGCGAAGCCCGTTTCCCCCGATATTCAGGAAATAGAAAGATTTATTACTATATAAATTGGTTTGATGATAAAATCGCTGGTTTATTGAATCCTTTATCCAGCGATGGGGGCCTGGCGCATAAAAAAGAATATAATCCGACCCGTTCAGCACTCCATCTCCCCCATCCTCGACCATAATAGCGTTTTCTTTCAAATCATCTTGCCAGACGCTATTATTGGCCTCTGCCAGCATTTGTCCCCCATTTCCGTATAGCCTCAGGGAATTAGAAGCCAGGTTGCCGGCATTGATACCCAAGCTTGTCAAAAAAGGGAGGTCTAATTTATAAACACCGGGTTTTTCGACAGAAATCTTATACCAGTTGCCGGAGGCGAGAACGGAATTGGGCCGGTACTGCCTTTGCCCCGATGCCATGAAAGACAGCAGGAAAAGACCGCAAAACCCGGCTAAAAAACGGCAGTTAGGCATAAATACAAAGCAAAGGATAAATAGGGATTTCCCATCCCAAAAAAAGTAAAACTGCGTATGGCTGTAAAATGAAAGTGTCTATATTCGCAAATCCGGGTGCTAAAATCTGCCAACAGGTGCAATATTTTTATATAAACCGGCGTTAAAATTATTCCAATTCAGATGTTTATGCAAAAAGTAATGAAAGTGAAAAACTTAACAATCCTATTATCCTGTGTTGTACTCCTTGCATCTTGTAAGAACGGAGGCCTTTTTAAGAAGAAAAAAGAGTCTTCCGACGTTACCGGGTGGAACTATAACGACAAAAACATGGGTGGCTACCAGGTAGCCAAGTCAAAAGAACAGGGCTTAGGCCCAGGTCTTGTTTTTGTCCAGGGTGGTACATTTACCATGGGACAAACCGATGAAGACGTTATGGGCGATTGGAATAATATTCCCCGCCGTGTATCCGTAGCTTCATTCTATATTGACAAAACCGAAGTTGCTAACGTTCACTATCGTGAATACTTGTTCTGGTTAGGCAAGATTTTCCCGGTCGATGATCCCGCCAACCAGCCTATTCATGCTGCCGCCTTACCTGATACCCTGGTATGGAGAAGTGAACTGAGCTATAACGAACCGCTGGTTGAATATTACCTGCGTCACCCCGGCTTTAATGATTACCCGGTTGTGGGTGTATCCTGGAAGCAAGCCCATGATTTCTGCCTTTGGAGAGGTGACCGTGTAAACGAAGGTATCCTGTTGAAAAGTGATTATATCAATAAACAGGGATTACAGGGCCAGCAGCAGGAAAATAATTTTACTACTAAATCTTATTTGCTGGGCTTATACCAGACTGCACCCGGCAAGGGCGCTACTTCAAAAAAGAACCCCCTCAAGAATCCCCAGGGCCAGCCCAGGACAACCGTATCTATGGAAGACGGTATCCTGCTGCCCGATTATCGTTTACCGATGGAAGCTGAGTGGGAATATGCCGCATATGGCCTGATCAATCAAAACCCCCGCCCCAGTACCAAAGAAGGTAAGCGTGGTGAGGAGTTGCAATCAAATAAACAAATTTATCCCTGGGCACATAATGTTAACGGTCTTCGTGACACCCGTCGCGGAAGCTGGCAGGGTCAGTTCCTGGCCAACTTTAAAAGAGGTGCGGGTGACGTAGCCGGTACCGCCGGTGGATTGAACGACCGTGCATTTTATACTGCCCCGGTTAATTCATTTTTCCCGAACGGTTTTGGTATCTATAATATGGCCGGTAACGTGAGTGAGTGGGTGCAGGATGTTTATCGTCCGATGACCCTGATGGATGCAGATGATGTTGCTCCTTTCCGGGGTAACAAATTCCAAACCCTTTATAAAAATGAAAATGGTGAAACGGAGATCGACAGCGTAGGCCGTGTTAAAATGAGAGATGTAACCGATGAAGAAAGTAAAAAACGCCGTAACTATCAAAGAGGTAATGTGATCAATTACCTGGATGGTGACTCGCTTTCACAAGCTCAGTATGGTTATGGTTTAACGACGCTGGTTAGTGATAAGTCAAGAGTTTATAAAGGTGGTAGCTGGAATGACAGGGCTTACTGGCTTAGCCCGGGTGCCCGCCGCTTCCTTGAAGAAGACCAGGCTATGAGTACTTTAGGTTTCCGTTGCGCTATGGACCGGATGGGTAGCCCCGAAGGTAATAAGCGTAAAACCGGTCAGTACTATAAGACCCGCCGTCAAAAACGCTAAAACATTTCATTGCATAAACAAAGGGCCCCGTCCAAATGGACGGGGTTTTTTTTAGAAAGGCTGCTGGTCGCCAACAGCTAATAGCTCCTTATTTTTGCTTCATGTCCATAGAACAACTCTACTCCCTCTACCTGCAATATCCTTCTGTACAAACCGATACCCGGAAACTAAAAAAAGGAGATCTGTTCTTTGCCCTGAAAGGGGAAAATTTCAATGGAAATACTTTTGCCAAACAGGCACTGGAAGCGGGGGCAGTTGCCGCGGTGATTGATGAGAAAGAATATGAAATTCCCGGGAAAACCACCCTGGTTGATAATGTGCTTAAAACCTTACAGGAACTAGCCGGGCATCACCGGGACCAATTCAGTATTCCATTCCTGGCCATCACCGGAAGTAATGGAAAAACCACCACCAAGGAATTGCTGCACGCGGTATTGTCCACTTCTTATAAAACGTACACGACAGAAGGAAACCTGAATAATCATATTGGGATCCCCCTGACTATTCTTAGAATAAAAAAAGACGCTGAGATGGCGGTAATAGAGATGGGCGCCAACCATCTGGGCGAAATAGCAGGTTATTGTTTGTATACAAAGCCTACACATGGCATCATTACGAATTGTGGTAAGGCCCACCTGGAAGGTTTCGGCGGTCTGGAAGGTGTCAGGAAAGGCAAAGGTGAGTTATTTGATTATCTCCGGGAGCATAACGGTACTGCCTTTGTTATGTGGGACTATGAGTACCTGCAGGATATGAGTAAAGGTATCAGCGGAATTATTAAATATGGAAGCCGGGATGCACATGTAACAGGGGAAGTAAAAAAAAGTGAGCCTTACCTGGAACTGCAAGTAACCCAGGGTATCAATAACGGGTTGGTAAAAACGCAGCTCGTAGGCGATTATAATCTTCCAAATGTGCTGGCCGCTATCACAGCGGGTGTGTATTTCAAAGTCCCCGAAGAACAGATCGTATCGGCAATTGAAAAATATAGTCCTTCTAATAGCCGTTCCCAATTGCTGAAAAAAGGGAGCAACCAGGTCATATTGGATGCATATAATGCTAATCCCAGCAGTATGAAACTGGCCATTGAAAATTTTGCTCGTTTAAAGGCTGCGAAAAAAATATTGATATTGGGCGCTATGGCTGAATTGGGCCCTGGCAGCCAGCAGGAACACGAACAACTTGTTTCGCTGATAGGTCTCTATCCCTGGGAAAAAGTCGTGCTGGTAGGCGGCGATTTCTTAACTTTCAAACATCCTTATATCCAGTTTACAAATTCCCGGGAGGCAAAGGAATGGTTTCAGCAGCAGCATTTTGAAAATACACATATATTAGTCAAAGGAAGCCGCAGCATGCAGATGGAAAAAGTCATCGAAACACAATAGTAATGGTAATGGACTGGAAAAAATTATTCCCGCAATTTGAACCCGAACTGATCGCGCTGATCGAAAAAGAGGCTGTGCTAAAGAGTTTTAAAGCCGGCGATATCATCATGCGTACAGGCCAGTATATCAAGTCAACCGTACTGGTGCTGGAAGGCCAGATCAAGATTTACCGTGAAAATCCGGATGGTGGTGAATTTTTAATGTATTACCTGGGTCCCGGCCAGGCCTGTGCTGTATCCATGATCTGCGCCATCCAATCCCAAACCAGCGAGATCATGGCGCAGGCAGAAGAAGATACAGAATTGCTGATGATCCCCATCCAGCTGATGGATGATATGATGAACAAGTACAAAAGCTGGTACCAGTTTGTGATCCAGACCTACCGCGGACGTTTTGATGAGCTGCTTTCAGTTGTAGACAATATTGCCTTCCGGAATATGGATGAAAGACTGGAGTTTTACCTGAAACGCCATGCTGAAAAAATTGGTAAACCGACCATTGGCATTTCGCACCAGCAGATTGCCGACGACCTGCATAGTTCCCGCGAAGTTATTTCCAGGCTGTTGAAAAAAATGGAACAGCGCAACCTGGTAAAGCTTCACCGGAATATGATCGAACTGATCCGCTAAAGCAGGCTGCTGTGATTTCAGTCACATTGCAGGAGTAAGCGATGATCTAATCTTGCAAAAAACTAGTACATGG
>DASUMO010000091.1:0-3568 GCA_036277695.1 Chitinophagaceae bacterium | reverse complement strand
CCATTGTATATTCTTACTGTATTATTTATGCTGGTGCTGTTTAGCGAATGGCTGGCGCAAAAGAAATTTTTTAACCATATTGGCTCGGTGTTGCTTGTCATCATATTGGCAGCCATACTGGCCAATATCAATGTCATTCCCTCCTCGCATAATGCACCGCCATTGTATGAGGGCATTTTTCACTATGCTGCACCCCTGGGCTTATTTTTCTTATTGCTGCAGGTAAGGCTGAAAGACCTGAAGCTTGCCGGCCTTCCCATGATCCTGCTGTTTCTCCTTGGTGCAGCCGGAACCATAATTGGTGTTGTGATAGGATACTTCCTGTTATCTCCACAGCATCATGGTATCAACCTGGCCCACGCGGTAGCGGGTATGTATACCGGCACTTATACCGGCGGCAGCGCCAACCTGAATGCGGTGGCACTTGAATATGGCGCAAATAAGGACGGAACCCTCTTTGCCGCCATCAATGCAGCCGATAATATTATAAGTACCATCTGGATGATGCTGACACTGGTCCTGCCTGCCCTTTTTCAACGTTATATTCCACGGAAAAGAAAAATTGCCCCGCAGTTTGCCAATCTTTCGGATGAAGAATTAAAAAACCAGTTATTGCAACCGGCAAACAATATCCGTTTATCGGATCTTGCCCTGCTATTGGCGCTGGGACTGGGAACCATGTTCATTTCAGCTCAGGCAGCCGGCTATGTCAAAGGTCTTCCTTCGATACTTGTTTTAACAACGCTTGCATTATTGTTTGCCCAACTGCCACTTGTGCAAAAATTACAGGGAAGCAGGATAATAGGTTTCCTGCTGATCATGCTTTTCCTGGCTGTAGTTGGGGCTTATTGCGATATAAACGCTTTGATCAGCAGCGGCGCAGCTGCCGGTTTACTTTTACTCTGGGTAACAATGATCGTATTGATCCATGGCCTGGTCATTTTTGGCATCGGGGGACTGCTTAAACAGGACTGGGACATTATTTCCATTGCATCCAATGCGAATATCGGGGGCGCCACTACGGCACCTGTATGTGCCAATAGTATCGGGCGGCCCGACCTTCAATTACCCGGTTTACTGGCAGGCTCCCTGGGCAATGCCATTGGTACCTATCTAGGCATAACGGTGGCCGAGTTGTTGAAGTGAACCGGTAAAAGGTGTAGTAAAGAAGACGAATGAAATTTCAATGTTGAAATGCTAAAGAAAATGCGGGCACCATTTGCTTGAAAAAAGGCCAGTTTTGAAAATATTGGCTGATAGTCGTAAATTCTATTGTCAGGCGTTATGCGACGAAACACTCAACTAGTCAGTCCATACTTGTTACAACACCTGATCAAATAAACTTATAGATTATCTTATTAATTTATCTATATAAAAGCTACCCGATGTTTAACCCGAAACATTTACTGGTATTTAGTTTTATTTTTTTCATTTTTTCAAAAGCTAATTCTCAAATAAAACGCTCTAATTCTATCGGTTCTGTATTCGAGAATACAGAAAGCATTACAGGCAAACCGCAAAATTTAAATACGCCATATAATACGGCTGGTCATAAATTATATATGGTAGGCAATCAAAATGGCACTTTCCCTGACTTAGGCTGGCATGTAAAAGGAGAAATGGGCGGGATTTGGCATCATCCTATAAAACTTTTAGACGGCTTTGAAATAAGTATCTCTGTAGATAATAAAAGTTATGAATTGAATAAAGCAGACGCTTTTATGAATTTTCCTTTCGGGAATAAGCATATTTACAATTCTTTTTCAGATATATTTTCTATAGAAAGATTTCAGTTTGTTCCCGATAAAATAGGTGCAGTTTATATCGAATTTGCAATCAAAAACAAGAGCACGAAAACGATTAAACTAGATTTTGTTGTAAAGGCAATTTCAAACCTAAGGCCTGTTTGGTTGGGTGAACGTACAGGAATGTTTGATGGCAAAGACAACGCTGAATACGATAAAAAAAATAATTATTGGATTGCAAAAGATGCTTTAAATCCCTGGTATGTGGTTTATGGCAGTACCCTTGCAGCCAGACCCAGTAATAGTTTGGAAACAAAAAGCAACAAACCGAATACTTCCATTACCCATACAAACTATTCTTTTGAAATAGAACCAAACTCAGACTTTAGTTTCCCGTTTATTGTGGCAGGTTCCGCAAAAAGTAAAGAGGAGGCTACTCAATCGTATAATCAAGCTAGCAGAAATGCTTTTGCCTTAATTACAAAAAAGAAAGAAAGGGTATTGAAGCTGAATGACAAATCAAAAATAACGCTTAATGATAAAGAATTAGAAACAACTTTCAGGTGGCTGAAATATAATTGTGATTGGTTAACACTGGAGGTAGAAGGAATGGGCAAAGGCATTTGTGCCGGATTACCTGATTACCCCTGGTGGTTTGGGGGAGATATAGTTTATTCATTGAAAGGATTAATTGGAACAGGACCCAACGAACTAATTTATAGTACTATTGATTTAGTTTACAAAGTTTCGGAAAAAGCCAATGGAAACGGAAGAATAATACACGAAGTTTCAACAAATGGGGCTGTCTACAATTTGGGAAATGTATGTGAAACTCCTCAGTTCGCTTCATTGATTTGGGATATTTTTTGCTGGACCGGCGACAAAGAATTTTTGAATAAATACTTTCCAGGCATTGAAAAAGGATTGACATGGCTCATCAAAGAAAATGATATGGATGACAACCTGCTCCCCGATGGAAATGGCATGATGGAAATTCATGGCTTGAACTCGGAAATGATTGATGTAGCCGCATATTCTCAAAAAGCATTTGCAGATGCCGCACAAATGGCAAAAATTCTAGGTAAAGTAAATTTATCAAAAGAGTATCAAAGGAAATCCGATATACTAAAAGCAAAAATAAATACAGATTTCTGGGTGCAGGAATTTAATTCTTATGCCGATTTTATTGGCACAAAAGAACAAGCCCTGAAACTTGCTGACGAAGCCATTATAAGAGCCGATACGTTAAAAAATTCATGGGCTGTTGCCGAATTAAAAGATACCAAAGCTAAAATTGAAACAGATACTTCAAAAACTAAAAAAGGTTTTGTACTGTACCATAATTGGGTGGTGAATACGCCAATGGAAACAGGTGTTGCCGATAAAGACAAAGCTCTCAAAGCATTAAACACGGCTCAAAAATTTACCAATCCATATGGAATGTTTGTTACAGGAATTGACCGTGACGAAACTGCCGGTAATGATGAAAGTTCGTATGCAGCTACAGCCAACAAAAATGAATTTACTTACACAGGCACGGTAATGACATTGCCAACGGGTGTACAAATTATTGCAGAAAATAATTATGGAAGACCCGATGAAGCCTATAAATTACTAAAAAAAGTTTCCAAAACTTTCAGCTATGCTTTACCAGGCTCCATGTACGAAGTTTCACCAGATTATGGAATGATGACACAGGCCTGGAATATTTATGCTTTTGGAGAACCCATAATCGAACAATTTTTTGGTATAAAACCCCTGGCTTATAAAAAAGAAATTACCATTTCTCCTTTACTTCCTCAGGCATTAACCAAGGGAAAAAT
>DASUMO010000090.1:0-11998 GCA_036277695.1 Chitinophagaceae bacterium | reverse complement strand
ACCTCCGCCCTGCTCAATAGTAATCAAAAGAAATTACTAAAGGACATGTATGTGGATGTAAAAATGAGTATGGCTGAGGGTAAAAGCCCCGCTTTTGTTGTTCGTATTAATGCCCCCTTCCAATCCCTGGAAGATTTTAATGCTTTAAATGATTTGATGAAGACAAAAGAGTATGACCTGGTATTCGATAAGGCTATTGAAATACCGATGTTTTCTGACAAAGACAAAAAAGAAAAGGGGTCGGAGAGTGAAAACGATAACCTGTTCACCTCTATTTTCCCCAGTTTTTATAATTGTGTATATACCAAAAACTCGGTGGTCTGCAAACTGGATGAAACAAAACACAAGCAACGGCTGGAGGACCTAAAGAAATCCGAATTTGATATCAATGGTGAAATGGAAGCGAAGATGTTCGGTGCCGCTGTTTTTACCAATACATTGACGCTGCCCTCAAAACCTAAAAAGATAGAAGGTGATTCCTGGAAGCAGGGCAGTTCAGAAAAGGAATTGGTACAAACGGGAAGCCTCCTGGACCTTTACAAGCAACCTGAGAAATATGCTTACAGTATCCAGTACTGAAACGAGAGGAAATTTATTTTTGTATCTCTTTTTCGCAGCATTGGCACTTGAACTACTGTTCATCAGTATCGGCTATGATATGGCCCGGTATTTTTCCAAGCCTTTATTAATGCTGATCCTGGGAGCATATTTTATGTCCAACACAGTCCTATCAACCCGGTGGAGAGCATTCGTCATTGCTGCCCTGGCATTTTCCTGGCTGGGAGATATACTGTTGATGTTTGAAAGCAGGGAGCCGCTTTTCTTTCTTTTCGGTCTTTCCGCATTTTTGCTGGCCCATATCTGTTATATCCTGTTCTTTCACCGGGTTCGTGCAGCTGAACAGGTTAAAAGCAGGGCCTGGCTGCTGATCATTGTGGCTATTTATTATGCCAGCCTAATTACTTTTCTTTATCCTTATCTAGGCGGGATGAAGATCCCTGTGCCCGTTTACGGGATTGTCATCAGTTTTATGTTGTTGCTTGCCCTGCATCTTTTTTTTATCCCGAACAGGCAGGCCGGGCTTTTAATGCTTTCGGGTGCTGTTCTCTTTGTGATTTCCGATTCAATTCTGGCTATCAATAAATTCTACCGGCCTTTTAACGGGGCAGGCTTGCTGATCATGCTAACCTATGGTCTGGCCCAGTTCTTCATTGTTAGAGGTGCCATTCTTTATGCCCGTTCAGTTGTTGCTATTCCTGCTGCAAAAGCTGGCTTATCTTCGGCTTCTAAATTGTAGCCAGTGAACAGGGTTGATCGTTTACATGCCATCTTGGTGCATTTGCAGAGCAAGCGAAAAGTTACGGCACAGGAACTGGCCGATCGTTTTGAGCTCAGTCTCCGTACGGTTTACCGTGATGTAAAGGCCCTGGAAGAAAGCGGTATCCCTATCATCGGAGAAGCCGGTATTGGCTATTCCGTAATGGAGGGTTACCGGCTTCCGCCAGTAATGTTTACGCAGGAAGAAGCCTCCGCTTTATTATTGGGGGGCAAGTTGCTGCAGCAATTAACAGATACGGCGGTCAAAAAGCATTTTGATTCGGCGATGTTCAAGATCAAGGCCGTGCTCCGTTCTTCTGATAAAGACCATGTTGAGGAATTGGACAACCGGATCGCCATTCATACAAGCCCTATCCCGGTGGATGAATCCATGCAATTGCATTTGACAGCCATGCGCCAGGCTATTGTAGACAAGAAAGTCATCAGCCTCGAGTATCATTCTCCTTATAAAGAAGAAACCACGGAACGCGAAGCCGAGCCCATCGGTTTGTTTTATTATGGGCAGGCCTGGCATTTTATCGGTTGGTGCCGCCTGCGAAAAGATTACCGGGATTTCAGGTTGGATCGTATCCGGAAACTGGTGTTGAAAGATGAGCGATTTGATGATACACCTCATCCTACCATGACCGAATATATACAGGAATTATCCAGCGAGAAAAACCTGCAGGAAATGATTGTCAGTTTTGATAAGGATGTAGTCAGGTACCTGCAATCCCAGAAATATTTTTATGGGTTTGTATCCCAGGAAGAAAAACAGGGACGTATCCATATGCGCTTTCTTACTGCGCATTCTGAATACTTTGCGC
Source organism: Chitinophagaceae bacterium (assembly GCA_036277695.1). Taxonomy (GTDB): domain Bacteria; phylum Bacteroidota; class Bacteroidia; order Chitinophagales; family Chitinophagaceae; genus CADEDV01. The sequence continues at coordinate 9,854 of DASUMO010000090.1, read as the reverse complement.
GCTGGTTGCTGAGCTATACTGATATGGTGAAGATTGAATCTCCTGCCTGGCTCCATGAGGTAATGCAAAATCTCATGGCCGGGCTTGTGGCCCATTATAAATAAGTTCTCCCCGACAACGGAGTGAGAAGGATGGTTCACCCTTTTACTTTATACATTCAGCATGCCATATCGGGATGAAAATTGTTGCACATAGCGGGCTTCCATAATTTCTGTACGCTTGCCGGGAAGAGTTGATGCAGTACTTTTGGTTGATTAATCAACATATGCAGACAGATTTTTTAGTAATCGGGTCCGGTATTGCCGGGCTCACCTTTGCCCTCAAAGTAGCAGACCGCTATCCAGACAAGAAAGTGACGGTGATGACGAAGGCGACAGCGGATGAAACCAATACCAAATATGCACAGGGCGGTATCGCGGTGGTCAATGATCTGGAAAATGACAGTTTTGAAAAACATATCGAGGATACACTGGTAGCAGGCGACGGTCTTTGTAATGAAAAAGTGGTGGAGATCGTAGTAAAGGAAGGTCCCGACCGGGTTCGGGAAATCATTGAATGGGGCGCCCGCTTTGATAAAGAAAAGGACGGGGATTATAAACTGGGAAAGGAAGGTGGTCATTCAGAATTCAGGATACTGCACCATAAGGATACAACCGGCAGGGAAATGGAACGAGCATTGATTGAAGCGGTATCCCGGCAATCCAATATTGAATTCATCAAGCATTGCTTTGTGGTGGACATAATCACGCAGCATCACCTGGGTTACCTGGTAACCAAATCCACGCCTGATATCGAATGTTACGGTGTATATGCATTAAACTTAAAGACCAATACCATAGAAAAAATTCTTTCTAAAATCACTTTACTGGCCACCGGAGGTAACGGCCAGATCTACCGTACCACTACCAACCCTTATATCGCAACAGGAGATGGGATTGCCATGGTATACAGGGCTAAGGGGAGGATTGAAAATATGGAGTTTATCCAGTTTCATCCGACAGCGTTATTTGAACCGGCAGTAAAAGGCCAGGCCTTCCTGGTAACGGAGGCCGTAAGAGGCGATGGAGGCATATTGAGAAATAAGCAGGGTGAGGCATTTATGGAACGCTATGATCCTCGCAAAGATTTGGCTCCGCGCGACATTGTAGCAAGGGCTATCGACAGTGAAATGAAAATTACAGGTACGGAACATGTATGGCTGGACTGTCGCCATTTCAAAAAGGAAAAATTCATCGAGCATTTCCCCACTATTTATGAAAAATGTCTTTCGATTAATATTGATGTCACAAAAGACATGATCCCGGTAGCGCCGGCGGCACATTACAGTTGCGGGGGTATAAAGACCGATGAGTGGGGCAGGAGCTCTATCAAAAATCTATATGCCTGTGGTGAATGTGCCAGTACCGGCCTGCATGGCGCCAATCGCCTGGCCAGTAATTCCCTGCTGGAAGCCATGGTCTTTGCCCATCGTTGTTTCCTGGATGCCGTGGAAAGACTGAGCTCGATTGAAATGATGAATCATATCCCCGACTGGAATGCAAGGGGTACGGCGGAGCCTAAAGAAATGATCCTGATTACCCAAAGCCTGAAGGAACTGCAATTGATTATGAGTGATTATGTAGGTATAGTCCGCAATGATGTTCGTTTACAAAGAGCCCTTCGGCGTTTGGATCTGTTGTTTGAAGAAACCGGGGAACTCTACCAAAGTACTACCGTCTCTCCCCAATTGTTGGAATTGCGCAATATGATTACTGTCGCCTACCTGGTGGTCAAGGGTGCTGCATTCAGGAAAGAAAGCCGCGGATTGCATTATAATACGGATTATCCTGAAAAGAGCCAGCTGGTACAGAATATTGTATTATAGCTTTCGTATTTTCGCGGCCCTTATGTACCACCTGGTCTATGGCTTATTGTATCTGGTCTCCCTGTTGCCCCTTTGGGTATTATACTTATTTTCCGACCTGGTCTATGGCCTGGTCTTTTATGTATTCGGTTACCGCAAGACGGTGGTAATGCAAAACCTCCAAATCGCTTTCCCGGAAAAAACAGCAGCCGAACGGAGACGGATCGCCAAGAAATTCTACCGCAACCTGATCGATACGTTTATCGAGACCCTTAAAATGATTTCGGTTTCAGAAAAATGGCTGTCGAAAAGAGTGAGTGGAAACTGGGAACTGGTGAATGCCTATAAAAAAGAAGGACGATCGGTACAAATACACCTTGGCCATACTTTCAATTGGGAGTGGTGCAACGCGGAAGCGGCCCGCAATTTTAAGATTCCTTTTCTGGGCGTCTATATGCCCATGACCAACCAGGTTTTTGACCGGCTATTCCGGGATCTCCGCTCCCGTTCAGGCACAATTTTATTGCGGGCTACCAATATGGGCGAGGATATTTTGCCTTATCGTAATAAGCAATACGCTCTTGGATTGGCGGCCGACCAGAATCCGGGTCACCCGGCCAGCGCCTGGTGGTTTTATTTTTTTGGCAAACCCACTCCATTTGTTAAAGGACCAGCTAAAAATGCAATCGCCAATAATACCATTGTGGTATTTGTTTCCATTACCAAGGTGAAGAGGGGTTATTACAATGTCCAGTTTACACATGCTACCGAGGAAGCGCGGCAAATGACGGAACAGGAACTCACCGGGATGTTTATCCATTACCTGGAGGACGTTATCCGCGACCAGCCTGCCATGTGGCTCTGGAGCCACCGCCGCTGGAAATGGGAATACAAGGAGGAGTATGGAAAAATTTATACATAAAAAATTTCCACAAAATCCTTTATATAGCTAGTAATATTTCTCGCAGCGAACACCGCGGGCAGTTAATTAAACATCTGTAGCATTAAGGAAAATGTTGCCAAAGGCTTAGTTCAACACACTTGTTTCTTTCACGATCTCCGCTCTTTTCTCTTCTTTGATCTTTGCCCATCCTCCCGTTATATTCCGGATATTATGAATCCCCTGCCTTTTTAAAAGCGAAGTTGCGATCACGCTTCGATAACCTCCGGCACAATGCACATAGATATTCTGGTCTTCATCCAGGTTGGCGATACTCGCCGGATCATTCATGTCATTAAGGGGAATATTAATAGCCTGTTTCAGGTGACCGTCGGCAAACTCGGCTGGTTTGCGCACATCCACCACTACGAGTTTGTTATCGAAAGGAATATCCATCATGAGTTCATCGGCTTCAATATCGATGATCATATCGATGGGTTCACCGCTTTTTTCCCAGGCCTTGAACCCTCCATCCAGGTAACCCGCTACTTTACTGAATCCAACCCTTGCCAGCCGGACAATGGATTCTTTTTCTTTTCCCGTTTCGGTTACCAGGAAAAGAGGTGTATTAAATGGCAAAAGGCTGCCTGCCCATTCCGCGAAACGACCTTCCAGCCCAATACTCACAGAACCTGGTACAAAGCCCCTGATAAATTCCCCGGAAGGCCTGGTATCCAGTATGATGCCTTCCTTTTTTTGCAGGTTCTCCTTAAACTCATCGACATTCAGTGGGGTCATACCCTCTTTTAACACAGCTTCCAGGCTTTCATATCCTTCTTTGTTGATCAGGGCATTGATCGGGAAATACTGTGGCGGCGCTGAAATTCCTTCCGTAACCTGCTGGATAAACTCTTGCTTTGAAGCAGCTTTCATAGCATAATTAGTTTTTTTCTCCTCGCCGATGGTACTATGGGTATCAGGTCCCAGGTTCTTACCACAGGAACTACCGGGGCCATGGGCGGGATAAACGATTACATCATCCGCCAGTGGAAAAAGTTTATTATGAATACTTTCATACATCATCCCGGCCAGGTCTTCCATGGTTAACCCTTCGGCTTTTTGTGCCAGGTCTGGTCTTCCTACATCTCCCACAAATAAAGTATCGCCGGTAAAAACACAATGATCCTTACCGTTCTCGTCTTTCAGTAAATAACAACTCGATTCCAGAGTATGCCCGGGAGTATGTAATACTTCTACGGTAATATCCCCAACCTGGAAGGTTTCACCATCCTTAGCCACCTGTACCGGAAATTTGGTTTCTGTCCCGGGCCCATACACAATGGGAGCACCTGTTGCCTGTCCAAGATCAAGGTGACCACTGACAAAATCAGCGTGAAAATGTGTTTCAAATATATATTTGATCCGGGATTTTCGTTCATTAGCCAGCTGCAAATAGGCATCGATATCGCGAAGCGGATCGATGACTGCTGCTTCACCCTTGCTTTCAATATAATAGGCAGCTTCGCTCAGGCAACCCGTATACAATTGCTGGATATACATATTGGTGATTTCGGCGTCAAATTTACTTGATAAAAACAAAAAAGGGAACCAATGGTTCCCGCCTGTCAGAATGAATTGAGCCTCTAGTTTAATAAGGCATCTACAAACTGGTTCAATTCCTCCAGCCTGCCGGTATTTACTGAATAGTAAATAAACTTACCCTCGCGATCAGTATTCACAAAACCGGCCTTTCTTAAAATAGCCAGGTGCTGGGAAGCAACCGATTGTTCCAGTCTCAGTTTCACGTAAATCTCCGTTACCGTTATTTTACCCTGTTCATCGATCAGTTTCAGGATTTGCTGGCGGAGTTTATGATTGACTGCCCTGAGGATCAATGCGGCCTTTTTAACATTTAAAAGGTCGATTTTAAGGGAAGTGCCGTTTTCTGCAGGCGTGTTTAGTGTGAGCAAATAGTTATTCATAGTTTTTGAGCCGGTTAAAAGATTAAGTCGCGAAATTAATTCAGCTTGATTTAATTTCTATATTAAAAATGTTAATAAGACGGGATTTCATTTTACAGACTTGTGGCCTGTATGGAAATCTTTTATGTATAAAGGTTCTGTATAAGCGAGATCTGCGAATTTTCCCTCCCTGAAATATTGATCAGCTATTAAAGAAAGATGTAATGCGGTAGAGATGCTGTCAGTCCAGGAAGCGTTGTCATTGGTAATAAGTTTTTTCAATTTTTTTTGTCCCGACCCGCAAAACGTTAAATTATGATTAGAAAGCAAGTGGGAAAAGCTGTTTTCATCGATTATCATGGCCCTGGGCTGTTGCTTTTCGGTCATCTCATTGTCATACAAGGCTGTATACACTTCCATTCTCCGGGCATCGATCAGGGGGCAAATCAACTCTTTCGCCTCCTCTTTTACCGCAAAGGCCATCAGCTTAAGGGTTTCTACGGTGATTAAAGGAATTCCCAGCGCATAGCAAAGCCCTTTGGCGGTTGATAATCCTACTCTTAAACCCGTATAAGAGCCCGGCCCAATGCTAACAGCCACTGCTTCGAGGTCTTTGACCAGCTTACCGCTTTGCAGGAGTAGTTGTCTGATAGCTTCATGTAACCAGGCGGCATGGTCCTTCTGGTCCCCGTTGCTCAGTTGACCCATGCAGTCCAGCTTTTCCGATAGGCAAACAGAAGCTGTCTCGAGGGCAGAATCAATATTCAGGATCAGCGGCATATTCGTTTGCTTCGTTTTTAAGGGAGGCAGCGGGTTTATAACGGGATTGGTCAACCGATAATAATTCAAGGAGGCCCGCAACCTTTTGCGGGCCGATCTTCCCGGCCCACTCGAATGGTCCATATGGATAATTGGTGCCAAGTTTCATGGCCGTATCAATTTCTTCACGGCTACTCACTTTTTCCTCCCAGGTAAAATAAGCTTCGTTGATGATCATGGCAATAACCCGGGTGGAAATAAACCCCGGTATATCGGGTACCCAGGTCATTTGCCTGTTAAAACCCGCAAACAGGGTTTCCGCTTTTGCTTTTATTGCATCATTGGTACAGGAAGCTTCCAATAAAGGCCTGGCCAGAAAACCCGGCCAGTGGTTTATTCTTATAAAAAGGCCTGGCAAATCTCTTAAGGGATACAAAACCGAACCGATCACCACTATTGCCGGCTTTAATGTTTTCAGGAATGCTACCCGGTTTTCAGACGGATGGAATAAGAGATCAATATAGGCATCTGCTGAGGGAAAGCGTTTAAAGCCTGCGGTATCATCTACCCACTCTACCCGGAGCGATTCCGGTATTCCCTGTCCCAACTCTGCCTGCTGTTCTTTCGAGGCGGCAACGATCACCTGCATAGACTATTTTTTGCAAAGAAAACGTATAAAGCTAAATTCGTTCTTCTGTATTTTAAATTAACGTATGACTCCATCCATTATCAATACCCGGCAGGCGCCGCAGCCGATCGGCCCCTACAGCCAGGCAGTACTAAGCGGTAATTTTCTTTTTATTTCAGGACAGATCTGTATCGACCCGGTTTCCGGAGAGCTAAAGAAAAAGGATCTCCAGGAAGAAACCCACCAGGTCATGCACAACCTGAAAGCCATCCTGCAGGAGGCGGGACTGAATTTCAGTCACGTAGTAAAGACAACGATCTACCTGACGGATATGAATCGTTTTGCCGAGGTCAATGAGATTTATGGAAAATATTTCATGGGTAATTTCCCCGCCCGGGAAACCGTGCAGGTATCGGCCCTGCCCAAATTCGTGAATGTCGAGATTAGTATGATCGCTTCACAATAAAATATACCATGCGTCGCCTGTTACGATCGCTATTGCTCCGTCCCGTTCTCTGGGCCAGCGCAAAGTTTTCGTCCCGTCCCAGGCGGCCCCTTATTTTCAAAGCGCTGGATAAATTGTATGCTACCATTCTGGAAAAACCGGGGGAACGGGGGCTGGTCATTCCATTTGACAAACAAACCGGCCGTTTTATCATTTTGTCGGACCAACATAAAGGCGCCAGGGATGGTTCCGATGATTTTACTATGGCCGAGCCCAATTACCTGGCTGCCCTCGACTATTATCACAAAAACGGGTTTACCTATATTAACCTGGGTGATAGCGAGGAATTATGGGAAAATACACTGGGAAAAATCAAGAAATCCAATGAGAAAAATTTTGCTGCCGAACGCCAGTTTATAGCAGGTAACCGGCTGATCAAGATTTTTGGAAATCATGACCTCTATTGGGACAATGACCCCTTTGCCTGGTGGCAATTAAAGGATATTTATAAGGAAAAAATCAAAGTGTATGAAGGGGTGATCTTAACAATACAGGAAGGGGAACGCGGGATACATATTTTTTGTACACACGGGCACCAGGGTGATGCGCAAAGTGACGGGAATTGGTTCAGTAAATTTTTCGTTGCCCGGATCTGGGCTCCTTTGCAAGCCTATCTCCTGATCAATCCCAATACCCCGGCTTATGACAGCGGTCGAAAAAGCCTGCATAACGAGATCATGTACCAATGGGCTTCCGGTCAAAAAAACATGTTGTTGATTACCGGGCATACGCACCAGCCGGTTTTTGGTTCGCTCACTCACCTGGAACGTTTATATAAAAGTTTCCAGCTGGCCCAGCAGGAAAAGAATACCAAACGAATTATTGAATTGCAAAATGAGATCCGCAAAAGAGAACGGGATTTTACCAGCGTCTCGGTGGATTATATGGTAATGAAACCATCCTATTTTAACAGTGGTTGCTGTTGTTATACAGATGGAGATATTACGGGGATCGAAATCGATGAAGGTTGTCTTCGCTTAATTAAATGGAAACTACAGGATGAAAGCCCACAACGGGAGGTGTTGGAAGAGATGAAGCTGGATAATCTGCTGCAGGAACTCTAACTGGTCAGACCAGTTCTACTGGCCTGACCAGTACCAGTTAGAGGACTCGTTTATAATGGAAATCCGATTTCCGGTAACTTCCCTTATCCATTCCTTCAATCCGCGCATGGAGCGCTCCATTTTTAGGTAATTCATAGATCACCCGTTGAGGAAAATCATGAAGGGGATTGTCGAAGGTGAACGTTTCGTTTTCAACCGGTAATAATTTAAAAATGACAGGTTGCTGGTTGTTCTGGTCCCTGACGGTAGGAATATAAAGTATATCATTTCCCCTTTTAACTAACCTTACTTCTTCCAGCAGCAAGGTATCCGTATTCACCACGCGGAAACTTTTCCCTGCAAAACTTGTATCGCTGGATTTTATCCAGCTTTCATATATTATACCCCGCTTTGTTTGCATGCTCCAGGTTCCCTGCAGGGACTCTAATTGTTTAAAGCGGGCATTGCTATCCTGGGCATGAAGCAGGCAATGGGAGATTAAATACAAAAAAAGAAGGAAACTATTTTTCATAAAGAATTTTGTATTTCTTGATGGGGGTAAATGAAAAATCATTGCTGTATTTTTTGTGCTTCGAGATAGGCTTTTAAAGCCCGGAGATCCTTTAAACAGGCTTTCTTAAAACTGCCGATAAATAATTTACCCATAAAAGCTGCAAACCCCCTGACGCCCCCAATCTCACCATTTAAAGTAACATCCGTGCCGCCGTTTTTTTCCTCGAGCAAGTACTGGAAAAGGTATTCGCCCTTTTTTGATGTCCCCTTGCTGCCATCGACCCGCAATTTTATTTCCCGGCCCGGAATTACGGAAACAACTTCAAAAACTTCACTGGCCGAACGTCCGAACATTTTTCTGGTTTCCCTCCATTCGGCCCCGGGTTCAATGCGGGTGCCTTTCAGTTTTTCAATATTGATATAGCCACTCATCCAGTGTTTGGCTGCATCCAGGTCGGTCAACCCTTCAAACACTTTTTCCTTGGGCAGGTCAAAATATTCGGAGGCGGTAAATTGTAGCGGCATCTTTTGAGTTTATAATGTTTGCTATCAGCATTTCGCTGTTTTTCTTTTTTTCCCCAGGTATCCTTTGTCCATGACCTTTTTAATATAATCCGGTGCAAAGGGAACCTTGCACTGGGTACCATGCATATCAACCATCACATTCCCGATCTTTTTACCGGTTTCAATGGCCATCTTATTTAATTCTTTGACATAACTCCCGGCAGCGATCACAAAACTGTTCATACAATAGCGAACCCGGTTGGGTGCCTTCTCGATTTCTTTTTCTACCCTTAACAATAATTTTCTTATGGCGGGAATGTCCAGTTCTTCATCTGGTTGTGTGCTCAGCAAAGCCGCAATCGTATTCCAGCCTGTGCAGGCTACTTTGGGCGTAGGGGAATCGATCCATTTCAAGCCCAGTTCAAAGGCTTCTTTATTTTCGCTGGCTACCCAGGCTACCGAACATTCACTGATCATAGGCCATTCGGCGCTATCCACCCATTCCTCCAAGTCCTTAGGGCTCATTTTTGAGCCATCAGCGATAAGCCCGGCAAGGTATTGTGCATCGCCAATTCCAGAGGCAAATAATTCGAGCGCTACCTGCTGCGGGTTTTCTTTAATTTTTTTCTGGATCTTTTTCAGGTCCTCGATTTTTACCCCGAAAAAAGGTTCTTTGGCGCCATGTTTCAGGAATATCTTCTTGGTTTGTTCATTACCGGCTTTTTTTAATTCCACCAGTATTTCTTTCGTATTCATGGTAATCGTTTAATGAGTGATGTAAACTCAGGCCAGGGCGGCTTTGTTTTTTCGCAGGGTAAGCGCGGAGATGATCGTTACAATGGCACCGATTACAAAGGCGGTGGCAAACATCAGGAAAAAAAGCATGGCCGGGCTGTCAAAACTTTGCCTTTGCTCATCCAGCTTTCTTATTTTTTCATCTATCTTAGCCGGCTCTGCTGATTCCCGGATCTGCAGCAATTGGTACTGGTAATAGTCATCTTGCCAGGCAGGATTGATCCATTCGGTGTACAAAAGATCAAAAAGGCCAAAAAACGCAGCGGGAACCAGGGCAATCAGTAACCCTACTTTTAAGCCTTCCCCAAAACTAAGGCTGCCGCCATTATGATGATCACGGTAATGACGGATGCCAAAATAAATAAAGATCATGGACAATACGATCGTGAGATACCCGGTCACTTCGGCAGTGCTATAGTCCGT
>DASUMO010000089.1:0-3026 GCA_036277695.1 Chitinophagaceae bacterium | reverse complement strand
TCCAGTAACTGGAGGGAGTCCAGGGGTTATTATAAAAACCTACATGCGGGAAATAAGTATAGGTATTATACCGTCCGCCATAATAGTACCAGTCATCGAGGTCACTCCAGCGATAACGGTTACGAACCTTCATCCGGAGATAACGGTCGTCATAATATTCATCACTGCCTTCATAACGGCGATTATCCCTGCGTTCAGTTCGTACATACTCATCCTCGGCACGGCCGGGAGAGAAATAAACATCGTCAGGAGTTTGCCCGGTTTTATAGGCTGTGGTACAACTGCCGAAAGCAATTGCGGTAGATAATGCCAGGAGTAGAATTGAAGATTTCATGGCAAATGGTTTAAGCGGTTTATTATTAAGGAAGTTACTACTTTTGTGCGACTTTTGCTAGCACACAATCGTTTGTGCAACAAAGTTTCGGCCATTTTCCGTCAATTAAATCAGGAAGGCTGTTAATTTAAATCTAAAGATAGGCGTTGAATTAAACCACTTTCTAATGAGTAAAGAAGTCACGTCCATGGAACAGGACTATTCCCAATGGTATAACGACCTGGTGATAAAGGGGGGGCTTGCTGATTATTCAGCCGTTCGCGGTTGCATGGTCATCAAACCTTATGGATTTACCCTCTGGGAAAACATGCGCGATGCACTGGATAAAATGTTCAAGGATACCGGGCATGTGAATGCTTATTTCCCTTTATTCATACCCAAAAGTTTTCTAAATAAGGAAGCCGCCCATGTGGAAGGCTTTGCCAAAGAATGTGCGGTTGTAACGCATTACCGACTGAAAAATGATCCGGGTGGTGCCGGGCTGATGGTAGACCCAGAAGCCAAACTGGAAGAAGAACTGATTGTCAGGCCTACATCTGAAACCATCATCTGGAATACGTACCGGGACTGGATCCAGTCATACCGTGACTTGCCGCTTCTGATCAATCAATGGGCCAATGTGGTGCGTTGGGAAATGCGAACCCGTTTGTTTTTGCGCACTACCGAGTTCTTATGGCAGGAGGGCCATACCGCGCATGCAACCCGTGAAGAAGCGGTGGAAGAAGCCGAACGAATGCTGGAAGTCTATGCCAGTTTTGCCGAAGAGTTTATGGCTTTGCCGGTAATCCGGGGCATCAAGTCAGCGAGTGAACGCTTTGCCGGCGCCGAAGAAACCTATTGTATCGAAGCCATGATGCAGGATGGAAAAGCTTTGCAGGCCGGCACTTCGCATTTTCTTGGACAAAACTTCGCCAGGGCCTTTGATGTGAAGTTCAGTGACAAGGACAATAAACTGGACTATGTATGGGCTACCAGCTGGGGCGTGAGCACAAGGTTGGTTGGGGCATTGGTCATGGCGCATGGCGATAACGAGGGATTGGTTTTACCGCCGAAGATTGCCCCTTTGCAGGTTGTCATCATTCCCATTTATAAAGGAGATGAGCAGAAGGCCCTGGTTACGGAAAAAGTTCAATCAATCCTTCAAGAATTAAAAAGCCTGGGTATTCGCGTTAAATATGACGATAACGATAATGCCCGGCCGGGCTGGAAATTCGCCGAGTATGAAATGAAAGGAGTACCGGTAAGGCTGGCCCTGGGGGTCCGTGACCTGGAAAAAAATGAAATCGAAGTTGCCCGCCGCGATACAAAGGAAAAAAGGGTTGTGTCACTGGAAGGAGTGACGGCTTATGTCGAGAATTTATTAAAAGATATCCAGCAACAAATGTTCAATAAAGCGAAAATTTACCGCGATGAACATATCACCCCGGCCAATAGCTGGGAGGAGTTTGAAAAGCTGCTCGATGAAAAAGGCGGTTTTATCACCGCGCATTGGGATGGAACTCCGGAAACCGAGGAAGCCATTAAAGACAAAACCAAAGCCACGATCCGTTGTATTCCGCTCCGTAATAACCCGGAGCAGGGAACCTGTATTTTAACGGGTAAACCTTCTTCGCAACGCGTATTGTTTGCAAGGGCTTATTAAAGAATAATGTTTTTTTCCCGTTACTGGCAGTTACCAGAAACAGTTTTTATATTGGGCCACCAAAACTTTAAACATGGAAGAACAAAAATCCTTATTTGAATTTACAGTAGATGACGGGACTGCCCGTGAAATGAATGAATTAACCCGGTGGACCCGGTTGTTTGGCTGGATGGTCGTGAGCCTCCTCGCCATCATAGCCCTGTTCCTTTTATTTGGGGTGAACCGGCTCACAGCTGTTTTTGCGGAAGCAGATTCAGGTAATGGCAATATTCTGGCCGGCTCATTTCTCGTAGCAGGCTTGCTGGTAATTTGTATTGTTGGCACTATGATGTTTTTCCTGCTCCGTTCAGCCAATCGCATCCGCAAGGGACTTTTAGCCCGCGATCAGCAATTATTCAACAGCGGGCTGGGGGATCTTAAAATCTATTTTGTTTTTATGGGCATCTTGGGTATACTCTCGCTTGTCATCAATCTTACTTCACTGTTTTAAACTTATCAAATGGAACCAACACAACAAAACACCGATTTATTTGATAATGAAATAAGGATCGATGATGCAGCCCACCAGCATATTGCCGGCATAGCTCAATGGGGTATGATTGTTGTCGTTTCGGCAGTGATCGGGTATATAATCAGCCTGGTCCAGGCATTCACTGTCGGCCAAACGGTGCAAACCAGTTCCAGTGAGGGCTTTTCAAGTATTATGCAGGTAAGTGGAGAAGGGATTGCCGGGACTGTTTTTGGTGTCGTCATTGGTTTGCTTATCAACTATTTCCTCTACCAGTTTGCTACCCAGTCCCGCAAAGGACTGGCTGCAAATGACCAGGAACTATTGGGCAACAGCTTCAGGAACCTGAAGATCTATTTTATTATCACAACCGTTATAGTCATCATTGTCTTCCTGATTGCATTGATCGCTATCCTGGCTGTAAGTTAGGATTAGCTGTATATTGATATAGGTACCACCTCGCTGTTTGCAGGTGGTTTTCTATTTTACCGAGAGATAGTTATAATCCTTTAGCAAGGTTTCGAGAAAATCAAATGGCGAAA
>DASUMO010000088.1:0-2665 GCA_036277695.1 Chitinophagaceae bacterium | reverse complement strand
TACCAACACGTTCAGCCGCTGCGATCTTGCTTGCCGGAAGCCTGTTCTTTATCGCATGCGGAAATGAAGGCGAGAAAACCGAAGACAAACCCGTGGATGTCACGGAACTTACCAAAGACAAACCTGAAGTGCATGGAACAGAAATCAAAGAATCCGATATCACGCTTACCAGCCCGTTAAATGCTGAATGGGTGAACAACGGTAAAGCTACCTATGAACTCAAATGCCAATCCTGTCACCGGCTTACGGAAGAAAAACTGGTGGGACCTGGCTGGAAAGATATTACTAAAAGGAGAGAGCCTGTTTGGATCATGAATATGATTACCAATGTGGACATGATGCTGGAAACCGATCCGGAGGCGCAAAAGTTACTGGAACAATGTATGGTGCGTATGCCGAACCAGAATATTAATAAGGATGAGGCCAGGCAGGTGCTGGAGTATATGCGCAGCAATGACGGGGTAAAATGATCATTCCAAACGAAAATCAACCGGTATTACGAACCATTATTTCTTGCTTAAAAAAAACAGATATGAAATCCTTCAATTTTAAACCGCTGTTAACTGTATCGTTAATATCGGTTGGTTTTCTTCTCCTGCAGGGTTGTAAACCGAAAGGAACCCAATCAGCCGTTAGCGGTGATGCTGCTTCGAAAGTGTATGTAGCCCCTGGTAAATATGATGAGTTTTACAATTTTGTGTCCGGTGGTTTCAGCGGGCAGATGTCGGTTTATGGGATTCCTTCGGGCCGTTTGTTCCGCGTTATCCCGGTTTTTTCCGTTGATCCCGAAAAAGGATATGGATACAGCGAGGAAACAAAACCCATGCTGAACACCTCCAATGGTTTTGTACCCTGGGATGACCTGCACCATATCGCACTATCGGTTACCGATGGCGCCCATGATGGACGCTGGGTTTTTGGTAATGCCAACAACACGCCGCGGATTGCGCGGATTGACCTGCGAACCTTTCGTACCGCAGAGATCATCGAAATCCCCAACAGTGCCGGTAACCACTCATCCCCCTTTATCACCGAAAATTCTGAATACGTAGTGGCCGGTACCCGTTTTAGTGTACCCATTGGCGATAACCAGGATGTTGCTATTAATACCTACAAAGAGAATTTCAAGGGCACGGTAAGTTTCATATCCCTTGACAAAACGTCGGGAAGAATGAATATTGCTTTTCAGATCCTTACACCAGGTATTAATTTCGACCTGGCCCGTGCCGGCAAAGGCAAATCAGCCGGCTGGTTTTTCTTCAGCTGCTATAATTCTGAAAAAGCCAACACCCTGCTGGAAGTGAACGCTTCCCAAAAAGATAAGGACTTTATCATGGCGGTAAACTGGAAAAAAGCCGAAGAATATGCCAGGAACGGCAAAGGTGTGAAGAAACAAGTGAAGTATGCACATAATACCTGGGATGAGTCCACGCATAGCGCCACTTCTACTATTGAAAACGAAGTGCTGGTGCTTGACCCGAAGGATTGTCCCGATATGGTGTATTTTATGCCCTGCCCCAAATCACCCCATGGTTGTGATACCGATCCCACCGGTGAGTATATTGTAGGCAGTGGGAAACTGGCTGCTACGATACCTGTATTTTCCTTTACCAAGATCCAGGCCGCTATCGCTGCCAAGAATTATGATGGAAGTTTTGACGGTATTCCCGTGCTTAAGTATGAAGCCGTGCTTCATGGAGAAGTATCAAAACCCGGACTGGGCCCCCTGCACACCGAATTTGATGCTAACGGTTATGCCTATACCTCTTTTTTTGTTTCTTCGGAGATCGTAAAATGGAGAGTGAGTGACCTTGCCGTGGTAGACCGCGTACCTACTTATTATTCTATTGGCCACCTGAGCGTACCCGGAGGGCCTACTAAAAAACCGCATGGCAAATATGTGATCGCCTATAACAAGATCACGAAAGACCGTTATCTGCCTACCGGGCCTGAGCTGGCCCAAAGTGCGCAACTTTATTCGATCGAAGGAGATAAAATGAAGTTATTGCTTGATTTCCCCACCATCGGCGAACCACACTATGCGGAGGCAATACCCGCCAACCTGATCATGAAGAACAGCCAGAAGATCTATAAGATCGAGGAGAATAAAAACCCCTTCGCAGCCCTGGGCGATAAATTTGCCAGGGTAGAAAGAAAGGGCAACGAAGTGCATGTATATATGACTTCTATCCGCTCACACTTTGTTCCGGATAATATTGAAGGAGTGAAGATGGGCGATGATGTATATTTCCATGTTACCAATCTTGAACAGGACTGGGATGTTCCACATGGATTTGCAGTGAAAGGTGCTGCCAACGCAGAATTACTGATTATGCCGGGAGAAACACAAACCTTGAAATGGACCCCGAATAAAGTGGGTGTGTATCCCATGTATTGTACCGATTTCTGTTCCGCATTGCACCAGGAAATGCAGGGTTATATACGGGTAAGCCCCGCCGGCTCGAATGTACCGATCAGCTTTAGTACAGGTAATACAACTAAACCCGCCAGCGGAGACACCACCGTTGCCAAAACAAACTGAACAGTAGCGGTGTTAGTGATTTGTCATGGAACACCGCTATCATCACCATACACACCAACAAATCTTAGTATATGAAAAAGATAGTAGGATTTTTAACAGCCGTTGTGCTTCTAGCCAGCACTG
>DASUMO010000087.1:0-8606 GCA_036277695.1 Chitinophagaceae bacterium | reverse complement strand
GTGGATAAACTGCGGGAAGAGATCATCCAGCTCTGCCGGAAAAATAAATGCGAAAAGCTGGCCCGGCTGCGGTTATCCGTGTCAAGAGGCAATGGCGGACTCTATGATGCAACTAAAAAATTTCAATGGCTGCTGGAATGCCGGCCATTGACCAAATCCGTCAACCATCTCAATGAAAACGGGTGGGTCATTGATATCTACCCCGACGCCCGCAAAAGCTATGACCTGTTCTCCCATCTTAAAACCGCCAACTTTCTTCCTTATGTGATGGCTGGTGACTATGCGCGTGAACATAACCTGGATGATTGCCTGGTCCTGAATACCAATGACCGGATCGCCGATTCCACCATGGCCAATATTTTTATCATACGAAAAAACCAGGTCATTACACCCCCTCTCCGGGAAGGTTGTATCTATGGAGTAATGCGCCGCAAAATCCTGGAAACAAAATTCGAGATAGAAGGGTTACCGGAAAGTTTTTCCGAATTACCCCTTACAGAGAATGACCTGGAGCAGGCCGATGAGGTTTTTCTCAGCAACTCGATTCAAGGCCTGCGCTGGGTTCAGCGTTTCCGGGATAAGGAATACCGCAACGAGCTGACGGCTAAAATTTTCAATACCATCTCCCAAACAATTTCATAGGCGGCTTGTTCCTTGTCTAAACCCTGGTTTCATGAAGCCGGCCGTCAATATTTTCTGGTTCCGCAGGGATCTTCGCCTGGAGGATAATGCCGGGCTTTACCATGCATTAAAAGATAAGAAGCCTGTTGTCCCCGTTTTCATCTTTGACCGGAATATCCTGGATGAACTGGAAGACAGAACCGACCGTCGCGTAACGTTTATACATCACTCCCTGCAAAACCTGCAAAATGAATTACTGAAATTGGGTTCTACCCTGGATGTCCGTTTTGGGTTTCCCGTAAAAATTTTTGCCGAAATTTTGGATGAATACCAGGTCGAGAAAGTATTTACCAACCACGACTATGAACCTTATGCCAGGGAGAGAGATGATGTAATAGAAAAACACTTGGTAAAAGCAGGGATTTCTTTTCATACCTACAAGGACCAGGTTATCCTGGAAAAAAACGAGGTGTTGAAAGATGATGGCCGGCCTTATACGGTATTTACACCTTATTCAAGGAAATGGAAGTCGGTGCTGAATGATTTTCACCTGCGCTCCTATCCCAATAAAAAATATTTTTCCAATTTTCTCCGGCAACCGGAGAAAAACTTACCCGACCTGGCTTCCATGAATTTCAAAGCAACGGATCAACAGTTTCCTTCTCCTGGATGGAAGGAAGAAATCATTAAACACTATACAGAACAAAGAGATTGGCCGGGTATTCATGGCACTTCGCGGTTGGGTGTTCACCTGCGTTTTGGAACAATCTCCATCCGTCAACTCTGCCGTGAAGCGGGAAAGCTGAATGAAACTTTTTTGAACGAATTGATATGGCGGGATTTTTACCAGATGATACTCTGGCATTTTCCCCGGGTGGTGGGGCATGCTTTCAAACCTGAATATGACCGCATACAATGGCGTAATAATGAAAGGGAATTTGAGACCTGGTGCCGGGGACAAACGGGATATCCCATTGTAGATGCCGGCATGCGGGAATTAAATGAAACGGGTTATATGCATAACCGGGTCAGAATGATCGTGGCATCTTTCCTGACCAAACATTTACTGATTGACTGGCGCTGGGGCGAGGCTTATTTCGCCAAAAAACTTTTGGACTTTGACCTGGCCGCCAATAACGGTGGTTGGCAATGGGCGGCCGGCAGCGGTTGCGATGCGGCTCCTTATTTCCGGATATTCAACCCATATTTGCAAACCCGGAAATTCGATCCGGAACTGAAGTATATCCGGAAATGGGTTCCTGAACGGGAGGAGTTAAGCTATCCGCGACCAATCGTCAATCATGAAGAGGCCCGTAAACGATGCCTGGAAGTTTATGGAAGGGCCTTAAAGAAATAATGTATTCTCCTCGGTCTCCGCGGCCTGCTTATTCATTTGTAAAAATGTTTGGTGCAGGATGGCGATGGCCTGGCGGCCTTCTTCACCGAGATCCAGGCTATAATTGTTTACATATAGATCAATATGCTGGCGCATGACCTCTTCTTCCATGGCCTGAGAATGCTGTTTTACATATTCCGGGATCATTGGGTAAAGGGTAAATGCATAGTCCAGGCTTTGGCGGATCAGCTGTTCCACCCTTACGGCCACCGATCGCCTGAGTGATTGGTGGACTGCAATTCCACCGAGAGGTATTGGAGCATTCATTTTTCTTTCCCAGTATTCACCCAGGTCCATTATTTTTTTCAATCCTTTTCGGGCATAGGTAAACCGGTTTTCATGAATGATGACACCAAAGCTGGCTTCCTCCCGGGAAACTGCATCCTCTATTTCAGAAAAAAGCATGAATTTTTTGTTTGTCGCTTCCGGGAATGCAAAGCTGAATAATAAATTGGCGGTAGTATGCAGACCAGGCAGGGCAATCGTAGCAAAGTTGATCCTGTTTTCAAAATCAGTGTCTTCATTTTTTGCTACCAGCAATGGTCCAACACCCTTACCCAGGGCAGAGCCGCTCTTCAATAAAACATAATGCTCCATAGCCTGGAAGAAAGCGGGGAAACTCAGCTTGGTGATTTGCAGTCTTCCTTCGAGTGCCCATTCATTCAGCGTTTCCACATCTTCCAGCACCGGTTCAAATTCAAAATCCCCGGTATCAATTTTTTTATTGACCAGGGCATCAAAAATAAAGCAGTCATTGGGACAGGGCGAAAATCCTATGCTTAGTTTCATATCGTTTTTAACAAGCGGAACAGTTCCCGGTTCAGGTTATGGATAGATTCTTTGAGTTTCCAATTCGATTTATTTCTTTCCCCCACAAAATTGCTCACGCTCCTTAATTGAAGAAAAGGAATTTTTTCGTTAAGACAAACATAATGCAGGGCGGCTCCTTCCATGGTTTCGATAAGCGGTTTGAATTGTTTGCGGTACAAGTTGATTTTTCCGGGATCGGTACTGATTTCATTAACGGAGACGGCAGTTACTTTTTCCAAGCCGGGTTTATTCAGTATAGCTGAATTGTTCTTTAACCACCCGTTTGAATATGGTTTTTTATTTTTTTCCAGCAGTCCCAGGTCAAATAATGAATGCATTCTCCCATTTTCAATTGCCCCCTGGTCGGCTACCCGGTCCTGTTTGACCACCACGGTAGCACCGGGAGGAAGCTGTTCGGAAAAGCTGCCGGCAATCCCCGCCTGTATTACCAGGCTGGGGGGCTTGATCAATAGCTGCCGTGTTAGTGAGTAAGTAGTCGCCATTAAACCGGGTCCGGTAATCAGCACATCTACCAGGGGCAGTTTTTTTTGCTGAACCCGGTAGCTGGCCAGGAAGGGCTTGATTTCGTTTATCGTGGCGGCGATCAGCAGGTAACTCATTCTGATTTTTACTGGTTGGGCTGCAAGGTAACCAATCGGGTCCTTTTCCCAACGGCAGGAAGCAAGCAGGCATCCCGGAAACTGTTTTACCCCTAACTTTGCGGCTCATCATTTCCTTCGCCCGATGCTGGAGGAATTAATAAGTGAAGCATGGTTTACTTAACAAGGTCCGAGCATTTTAATGCCGCTCACAAACTCTACAATCCTGACTGGAGCTACGAGAAAAATGAAGAGATCTTTGGCAAATGCGCCAATGAGAACTGGCATGGCCATAATTATGAATTACTGGTTACTGTAAAAGGCCAGCCCGATCCGGGTACCGGTTTTGTTTTTGATGTCAAGCGTCTGAGCATGATCATCAAGGAAGAGGTGATCGAAAAAGTGGATCACCGTAACCTGAATGTCGATGTGGATTTCATGAAAGGCAAAATGTGCAGTACGGAAAACCTGGCGATTGCTATCTGGAACGAACTGAAACCCCATTTGCCCGAAGGTGTCAGCCTGCATAGCATCAAACTCTATGAAACACCCCGGATTTACGTGGAGTATTTTGGCGAGTGAGGATCTTTTATCCAACCTTTTACTGGCTGGCCTGTTATGAGGTACACGGAACCTGGCTGCCTTACCGACCCTGAAACACTGGTTATTTTAATAAATTATTTCATGAGCAAGAAAGTGGCTGTATACAGGAAGGAACATTTTAACGCAGCACACCGCCTGTACAACCCCGCCTGGGATGATATCCGGAACGACGAAGTGTTTGGAAAATGTGCGTTCCCCAATTATCACGGGCATAATTATGAACTGGAAGTGAAAGTTGTGGGTAAGCCGGATAAGAAAACGGGTTATGTAATGGATATGAAAACGCTCAGTGACCTGATAAGACGGGAAGTGCATAGCCGTTTTGATCATAAAAACCTGAACCTGGATACCGAGGAGTTTAAGAAACTGAACCCGACTGCTGAAAATATCGCTATCGTTATTTACAATTTATTAAGGCCGCATATCAATAAAAAATTCGATTTACAGGTCAGGCTCTATGAAACCCCCAGGAATTTTGTGGAATACCCGGTTGAATGATCAGGGATGTTGAAGCGAGCAGCGGCATAAACGAATGAAGTTTGTTATTATAAGAAACCGATACAAATGGCATATAAGAAAACGGAACATTTTGATGAAAAAGTAACCCAGGGTTTGATCCAAAATTACCGGCAGTCAATTCATTTGCTGGGTGAAAATCCCGACAGGGAAGGTTTGCTAAAAACCCCGGAGCGGGTGGCCAAAGCCATGCAATACATGATGCAGGGTTACCAATCCGACGCCAGGGCCATCCTGGATTCTGCCAAGTTTCATGAAACAGTGAGTGAAATGATCGTGGTAAAAGACATAGAACTCTACAGTATGTGTGAACACCATATGTTACCTTTTTTTGGGAAAGCGCATATTGCTTATATACCCAATGGCTGGATCACGGGTCTCAGTAAGCTGGCCAGAGTAGTGGATGTATATGCCCGGCGCCTGCAGGTGCAGGAGCGGCTGACTATTGAGATCATGAGCGCTATCAAAGAAACCCTGAACCCCCTGGGTGTGGCTGTAGTTATTGAAGCCCAGCATTTATGCATGATGATGAGGGGCGTACAGAAACAAAACTCTGTTACCACGACCTCCGCCTTTGACGGGGAGTTCCAGAAAAATTCAACCCGAAGTGAGTTCCTGAAACTAATCACAGCTCATCTTAGCTGATTATCAACCTTTGCTACCCCAAAGCCACAAAGATTTTTCTAATTAAAAGCTTTGCGGCATTTTTGTTTGGATTAACCACCAGTGATTATGAAGCATGCTTATATATTTCCGGGACAGGGTTCACAATTCCCGGGAATGGGAAAAGAACATTACCATAACAGCGCCTTTGCAAAAAAATTATTTGAGCAGGCCAATGATGTATTGGGATTCAGGATTTCGGATATTATGTTTGGTGGGGTCGAAGATGACCTGAAGCAAACCAATGTTACACAACCGGCCGTTTTTTTACATTCCATTATCGCCTATCGCAGTATAGAAAGCGCCTCGCCGGATATGGTAGCGGGGCATTCACTTGGTGAGTTTTCAGCATTAGTAGCCAATGGCACATTGAGTTTTGATGATGCATTGAAATTAGTGGCCGTGCGCGCAAAAGCCATGCAGCAAGCCTGTGAAATAAATCCCTCCACCATGGCAGCAATCCTGGGCTTGCCAGATGAAAAAGTGGAAGCCATATGTGAAGCCGTTCAAAATGAAACCGGCGAAACGGTTGTACCCGCCAATTATAATTGCCCGGGGCAACTGGTCATTAGTGGCAGTATCAAAGGAATTAACATTGCCTGCGAACAAATGAAAGCGGCCGGTGCCAAAAGAGCACTGGTATTGCCGGTGGGCGGAGCCTTCCATTCCCCCCTGATGGAGCCGGCAAAGGAAGAATTGCAGGCGGCTATTGAATCCACCAAGTTTCATGTACCCACCTGTGCTGTTTACCAAAACGTAGTGGCCAAAGCAGTGATTGACCGCGAAGAGATCAAGCAAAACCTGATTGACCAATTGACTAGCGCCGTACGCTGGACACAAAGTGTACAGGCCATGATACAGGACGGGGCTTCCCGTTTTACCGAAGTAGGACCGGGTAAGGTATTACAGGGCCTGGTCATGAAAATCAGTAAGGAAATGCAGGTAGAAGGAGTGAATTAGAGAGGCTGCTAGCTTTTAGCTGCTAGCTTCTAGCTTAGAGATTGCGTTGTCGGCCTGACCTATTTGGTAAAATTCAGGGAACAGTTCACCCATTCGCTGTCAAAATTCGCCTTGTATTTTTTGTAGAAGTTAATAGCCGGTTCGTTCCATTCCAGCACCTGCCACATCATGCCGCTGAATTTTTTCTCCCGGGCTTCTGCGATCAGCCGGTCCATTAATAATTTCCCGATACCTTGGCCTCTTGCTTTTTCGGTGACTATAATATCTTCGAGATACATTCTTTGGCCTTTCCAGGTGGAATAACGGATATAATAGAGGGCAAAACCCTGGATGATCCCATTTTCTTCCGCCACAAATGCCCACCATACAGGTTGGGGGCCAAATCCACTTTTTTCAAAATGATCCAGGGTTACAGTTACTTCCTGCGGCGCCCTTTCATATAGAGCCAGTTCATGAACCAGTTCCAGTAATCTCGGGCAATCTTCTTTTACAGCCCTGCGGATTGTGACCATAATGATTAATTATACAGTGGTTGAACGATGGTTGAACACGGTTGAACAATAATTGAACAATTGTTGTGAAGCGCACTTTAATTTTTCCACCCTGGGCCTTTTACAAACCTCCCGGGCGTAGCGCCTGTATGTTCGCCATCTTTTAATACTGCCACAGCATTTACAAAAACATGTAACATGCCTTCGGCATATTGGTGAGGTTTTTCAAAAGTCGCGTTATCCTTAATTTTTTCGGGGTCAAAAATCACGATATCTGCATAATAACCTGTTTTCAACTCTCCCCGGTTAAGGATTTTTAAGTTGGTGGCGGGGAGTTTAGTGAGTTTGCGGATCGCTTCCTGCAGGCTGAGCAGTTTTTCTTCGCGTACATATTTACCCAGTAAACGGGCAAAATTACCATAAGCCCGGGGGTGCGGATTGAATTGTAAAAAAGCACCAGCGGGTTCATAGGAACCTTCATCGGAACCAAAACTCAGCCAGGGTAAGGATACCTGCCGCCGGATATTATTTTCATCCATCAAAAAATAAATACATTCAACACGTGTACTGTCCTGGACGATCAGGTCCATGGCCGTTTCTTCTGCGGATTTACCGCGCAGGGACGCGACAGCAGCTAACGATTTTCCAATATATTTTTTCAAGCTGTCCTGTTTGAATCCTACCACCAGTATGTTTTCGGGGCTACCTACAGCATAATAGAAATTTTCCCATTGACTGGTTTTGGAATTCATTTCACCGATTGTTTGTTTTCGTATACCCGGATCCTGCAGGCGTTCCCTGAGTTTTCCAAATCCCCCGTCCTGTAAAGATGGAGGCATCGTAGCGGTGAGACCGGTTCCACCGGCTGTATACAAATACATGTCGGCCGTTATATCGAGACCTTCCGATCGGGCTTGTTCGATGCGGCGGATCACGGCTTCCATTTTGGGCCAGTTATCTTTACCGGCTGCTTTAAGATGATAGATCTCCGCGTGAATCTTAGCCTCACGGGCAATGCTGACCAGTTCTTCCACCGCTTCCAGAAGCTGGTTGCCTTCGCTCCGCATATGACTGATATAGGATCCACCATAGGCAGCGGCTTCCTTACACAGTGCAATTAACTCCGGCGTTTTAGCAAAGAATGCGGGAGGATAGATCAACGATGTTCCCACACCAAGGGCTCCTTCTTCCATTGCCTGGCGGACCAGTAATTTCATACTATCCAACTCGGCAGGCGAGGGATCGCGCTTATCTTCCCCAATCACATTTGTCCGCAAGGTAGTGGCACCCACAAAAGATGCAACATTGCAACTGACCCCTTTTTTTTCCAGGAACTGCAAGTATTCGCCCAGGGTATTCCATGTTATATCATATTTGATATCACTTTGTGATTCCTTTAATTGTTTTTTTAAAGGTTCATTCAGGGGGCCCATACTCCAGCCTTCGCCCATTACTTCGAGGGTGACGCCCTGCCGGATATCACTTTGTGATCGCCCGTCATGGATCAGTGATTCATTGGCCCAGCTCAGCATATTGATAAATCCCGGCGCTACGGCCATCCCCTTCGCATCTATTTCATTCGTGGCCTTTGCATCTGAAAGGTTGCCGATGAATGCAATGGTATCATTCATCAGTGCAATATCGGCCTGGTAGGGTTCTCCTCCATTACCATCATACAACATCCCGTTGCGGATGATGGTATCATATTCCTTTTTTTGCTGGCAGGATAAAAAAGTCAGCAAAAGAAAAAAAACTGGAAGTTTTCGCATGCTATTTCTTTTTGGTGGCTTTGAATGTACCATTGGGTTGAACGAAACTGGCGGCTACAATAGCTCCTTTTTCATTTTCCTCGAATTTCACGCTATAACCTTTTAGGATTTTAAGATCAAACTCGTGCTTGCCCGTGGCCACCAGTTCATATTCCGGCTGGCCTTCAATGAAAGCATA
>DASUMO010000086.1:0-7817 GCA_036277695.1 Chitinophagaceae bacterium | reverse complement strand
AGGAAGAAGCCATCGCCCTGATGAAAGAACGAACCAGGAAGATCGAATTGCCGCCGGATTACCGGAATTGATACTAATTTCCGCCTTCTTTTAAGCCGATCACCTGGACGGATTTGTCCAGGATCAGTTTGTTCAATTTTGTTATTTCGACCTCCTTTATTTTTTTCAACCTGGCCAGCTGTTCATCGGATTGGCGGGAGAGCTCGGCAAAAACATCTCTTACCTGTTTGGGAGGCGGCATATTCCCGCTATTGGCCGCATCGAACAGCCCGCTTAACTTATCATTTAACCGGATAGGATAATTGAGTACATCCTGCTGGCTTTTGGCCTTGGTTTGATAAAGGATCTCTTCGATGGCCGTCAGTTGTTTGTTGATACTATCAGCTTGTGATTTGATTTCTTTAATCGAATCTTTAGGTTGGCGGGCGGTGAAGTCATTGATCTGGGTACGTAGCTCGCGGATCTCCCGAATCGCTTTTTGCACCTCGTTGAATTTATTCTGTATTGATTGCAGGTAATTGAACTGCGCTTCATAATCTTCCTGGCTTATTCGATAATTAGGATCAGCTTTTACCAGGAAATTCCCCTCCGCGGAATCGCTGCCCGTCTTTAATTTGAAAAAATACTCCCCGGGCGGTGCGAGAATACTGCCGGGCACACCATTCCAAAGGATCATCCCTTCTATCCTTTCAGAGGCTGGATACTGCAGGTTCCATACAAACTGGTTCATGCCGGTACTGATCTCCATTTTATCCGCCGCTTCCTTGGCATCGGTGGAATAGGTTCTGATTAGTTTACGATTTCGGTCCAGGATTGTGACAGAAGCCTTGCCGGTATCACTTACCTGTTTCACATAGAAATTAATAACTGCCCCATTGGGTGGATTTAACCCGGCATTTCGCGGCGTTCCAAAACTGGGATTAAAGGAAGACCCGGCAATCCGCCAGGCCGGGTTCACCGAAAACACATGAAGGCTTTTTGCAGGAATCGTGTTATTCATTTGTTGCAAAACCGATAAATCATCCAGCACATAAAAGGAACGACCCTGCGTGGCAATCACCAGGTCATTATCTTTTATTGCCAGGTCGGTTATGGGAACCTGGGGAAGATTAAGCTGGAATTTTTTCCAGTTCTTTCCGTCGTCAAAGCTGATATACATCCCATACTCAGTGCCCGCATATAATAAACCTGGCCGTTTGCGGTCGGCACGCAGCGCGCGGGTAAAATGAAGCCGGTCGATACCATTTACAAGCAGGGTCCAGGTTTTGCCATAGTCCTCCGTTTTATAGATATAAGGCGCGAAATCATCGCTTTTATAACGCGTACCTGCAAAATAAGCCGCTCCTTTTTTGAAAGGATCGGTTTCAACACAATTCCACATAATCCATTTCGGGCTGTTTTTAGGTGTTACATTTTCCCAGGTTTTACCGGCATCCCGGCTTACATGTATCAGCCCGTCATCACTTCCTGTCCATAACAAATCTTTTTCCAGTGCACTTTCTGCGGCAGTGAATATGGTGCAATAATACTCAACAGAAGTATTATCCTTAGTGATGGGCCCGCCGCTGGAACCCTGTTTTGATTTATCGTTCGTTGTGAGGTCAGGTGAAATTTCCTGCCAGCTGCTGCCTTCATTCTCTGTAACGAATAAATGATTCCCGGCAGCATATAAACGTTTGGGGTTATGCGGTGAAAAAAAGATGGGAAAATTCCACTGGAACCGGTATTTCAATACATCCGCACCGGCACCCATGGGATTGTCCGGCCATACAGTAATAGCGCGGTTCTCCCCTGTTTTATGATCAAGTCTTGATAAATATCCTCCATAATTTCCGCCATATACAATATCAGGGTTGGCCGGATCGGCCACCACATAACCACTTTCACTCCCGGCCGTAACATCCCAGTCACGATCAGTAATAGCAGCGCCATAGGTACGGTGTTTGATCCGCAGGGTTGAATTATCCTGTTGAGCGCCGAGTATACGATAAGGGAATGAATTATCCGTTGAAACGCGGTAGATCTGCGCAGTAGGCTGGTTTAAATAAGTGCTCCAGTTTTCGCCGCCATCAAAACTGACCTGGGCGCCCCCGTCGTCGGCAACAATCATGCGATTCCCGTCTTCCGGGTCAATCCAGAGATCATGATGATCGCCATGGGGTGTCCTTACAGATTGAAAAGTTCGTCCTCCATCCCGGCTGCGCATAAAACCAACATTGGGTGCATAGACCAGGTTTTCATTTTTGGGATCTACAAAAACCTTGGTATAATACCAGGCCCGCTGCCGGATATTATTATCACTGCTTGTCAGGGTCCAGGTTTCACCACCATCGTTGCTGGCATACATACCGCCTTTTTCATTTTCCAGGATTGCATATACCTTATCGGGATTGGATGCGGCCACAGCCACGCCCACGATTCCCCATACACCTTTAGGCAGGCCTTTTTTACCAGTAATATTCATCCAGGTTTCGCCGCCATCGGTACTTTTCCATAGACCGCTGCCGGGTCCACCACTTTCTAAACTATACGGCGTCCTGATCAAACGCCAGGTTCCCGCATAAAATACAGTTGGATTACCCGGTTCCATCACCAGGTCGCTGCAGCCTGTCTGGTTATTGACGTATAAGGTTCTTCGCCAGCTTTTACCTCCATCGGTTGTTTTATATATTCCTCTTTCCTCGTTGGGGCCGAATAAATGACCCATCACTGCAACCCATACGATATCGGGATTGCGGGGATGAATGATGATCCGCAGTATATGCCTCCCATCTTTTAACCCGATATTTTTCCAGCTCCGGCCGGCATCTTCACTGCGCCAGAGTCCTCCCAATCCTTCACTCACATTGCCGCGCATCGTATTCTCTCCTTCACCTGCATAAAGAATATTTTCATCCGATGCTGCAACAGCCACCGCGCCGATCGACCCGCCAAAATATTTATCCGAAATATTTTTCCAGTTACTTCCTCCATCGGTGGTCTTCCAAACGCCGCCACCTGTAGCGCCAAAATAAAACGTATTCTTCTGCTTATAACTTCCTGCCACTGCAGCACTGCGGCCACCCCGCCAGGGACCGATCAGCCGGTATTTTGTTTTACTCAATAAAACGGCTTCAGGATCGGCTGTTGTACCAGGGCTGGTTTTTTTCTGTGCAAAAACGCCGGAACAGGAAAAAAGAAACGCAAGCAATAAAATTTTTCTCATAGCAGAAACTATTGAATTAGTCGTTGAAGTTAATGATTTGACATATATGAGACGCATGCCGGAAAACCTTCCGGAATCCTTTTCTGCCAGCGTTGAAATTGTACCTTTATTCCAAACAACACATGGCATCTTTTACCTTAAAAGGCAACCTGGCCGATATTCAGCAACAGCGGATTTATAGCGCTGAAATAATCATTGAAGAAGGAAGGATTTCAGCGGTTCAGGAAACCCATTCTTCTCCGACTACCGGTTGGCCATTCATTCTACCCGGTTTTGTCGACAGCCATGTCCATATTGAAAGCTCCATGCTGGTCCCTTCCGAATTTGCCCGGCTGGCTGTCGTGCACGGTACCGTAGCTACGATCAGCGATCCCCACGAGATTGCCAATGTTTGCGGGTTAGATGGTGTGGAGTTCATGATTGAAAACGGGAAGACCGTGCCTTTCAAGTTCAATTTTGGCGCGCCCAGTTGTGTGCCGGCCACGGTGTTTGAAACAGCAGGCGCCAGCCTGGATGCAAAACAAGTGGAAGAATTATTGCAACGGGACGATATCCGTTACCTGAGCGAGATGATGAACTTCCCGGGAGTGCTTCATGAAGACCCGGAAGTGATGAAAAAAATTGCCGCCGCCCATCGTTTGCTGAAACCCGTAGACGGTCATGCACCCGGTTTGCGGGGTGAAGATGCCAAACAGTATATAGCCGCCGGTATCAGTACCGATCATGAATGTTTTACCAAAGAAGAAGCCCTGGACAAACTACAAAACGGCATGAAGGTCATTATCCGGGAAGGGAGCGCTGCCAGGAATTTCGAAGCCCTGATCGGCCTGCTGCATGAATATCCCAACCAAATGATGTTTTGCAGTGATGATAAACACCCTGATAGCCTGGTGCTGGGTCATATCAACCAGCTTTGTGCAAGAGCCATTGGTAAAGGAATTGATATTTTTAAAATCCTCAAAGCCGCCTGCCTGAACCCGGTTCTGCATTATAAACTGGATGTGGGTTTGCTGCGGGTAGCGGATCCTGCAGATTTGATCGTGGTGAGGGACCTGGTAGATTTCGAAGTGTTACAAACCTATATCAATGGAGAGCTGGTTGCAGAAAACGGCAGGACCTTAATCAGCAGCCAACCGACGGATATCATCAATAATTTTTCCTGCAGCCCAAAGCGG
Source organism: Chitinophagaceae bacterium (assembly GCA_036277695.1). GTDB lineage: Bacteria > Bacteroidota > Bacteroidia > Chitinophagales > Chitinophagaceae > CADEDV01. Next base: position 3,437 of record DASUMO010000086.1, on the reverse strand, counting down.
GTGCAGGATTTTGAATTCCGCATTATGACTGCCAGGGAAATGACCGGGGCAAACTGGTTACATGAAGATGGCCCTGGCGGATTCCGGATCCCTGTAATTGAAGCACTCGATGGGCAATTGATCACTAACAAGATCCTGCTCCCTCCTGACACATTATTAAATGCCGGGAGCCGGGCCACTGGCCTCCTCAATAGTAACATGGATCAGGATATTCTTAAGATTGTAGTCGTCAACCGTTATAAAGATGCTCCCGTTGCCAAAGCGCTGATCAAAAATTTTGGCCTGAAAGAAGGTGCGCTGGCTTCTTCGGTTGCCCATGACAGTCATAATATTGTGGCCGTTGGGGTGGACGATGACAGTATATGCCGGGCCGTGAATATGGTCATAGAACACCAGGGAGGTGTGAGTTGCGTAAAAGAGGACCTGGAAATGATCGTGCCCCTGCCGGTAGCAGGACTAATGAGTGCCGATGATGGTTATAAAGTAGCGGAACAATATTCACTGATCGATCGGGCAGCCAAAGATGCCGGATCCACTCTTTCCTCACCCTATATGACCTTGTCATTTATGGCCCTGCTGGTTATTCCCCATCTTAAATTGAGCGACCTTGGTTTATTTGATGGAGATCAATTCCGGTTTGTGGAAATGGCGAAATAATCAGGAGGTATTCATCATTAGAACAACGATTTACTCAAAAAAACTGGCAGGCCTCTTTCTAAAATTTCCGGCGATTTCCTTTCTTGTATTACTCCCTGATCTTTGTTATATTTACCTACATCAATCCCTACCCATTTCGGCGTATTGAAAACAACACCGATCCATACATTTGGAAAAAACCACCATTGTTTTCAATAATAGTGACCGAACATGGAATATACCGACACCCCCGTAGCTGAACTAGAGCAAACTATTGCCCAGCTTTCTGCCCAACTCAATCAGCGCACTGAAGAACTGGCCGTCATCAATAGTGTACAGGAAGGCCTGGCCCGCAAAATGGATATTGATGCCATTTATGAACTCGTGGGAGAAAAGATCCGCAGAATTTTTAATGCCCAGATCATTGATATCGTCACATATGACAAAACAAAAAATCTCTTACAAGACCGCTATGCCTATGAAAAAGGCGACAGGACCCTGGTAGGAACCTGGGAACCATTTGGCTTTAGAAAGCGCGTCATTGAAACGGGTCAATTGCTGCTGGTGAATGAAAACCTAGATAAAAAAAGCCAGGAGCTCAATAGCAAAGTCATTCATGGTGAACAACCCAAATCAGCTGTTTTCGTTCCGCTTTTTTCTGGCAACGAAATTAAGGGCATGATCAGCCTGCAGGACCTGGATAAGGAACACGCGTTTGCTGAAACGGATGTGAACCTGCTTACCACGCTGGCCAATAGCATGAGTGTAGCGCTGGAAAATGCCAGCCTCTTTGATCAAACCAATCGCCTGCTCAAGGAAACGGAGCAGCGCAATGCAGAACTGGCCGTAATAAATAGCGTACAGGAAAGCCTGGCGGCCAAAATGGATATGCAGGAGATCTATGAACTGGTGGGTGAAAAAATGCGCAACATTTTCAATGCCCAGGTAATCGATATTGTTACCTATGATCCGGTTAAAAACCTGATCGAGGACCAGTATTCGTATGAAAAAGGGGATCGCACGGTGCTTGGCCCGAGGGCACCTAAAGGATTCAGGAAACACGTTATAGATACAGGTAGTTTATTGTTGCATAATGATAATGTGGAGCAGGCCATGCGGGATTTCGATAACGAGATCATGATCGGTGAGATGCCAAAATCCCAGGTCTATGCTCCCATGATTGCCGCGGGAAAAGTGAAGGGTGTGATCAGTTTGCAAAATCTCGATATCGAGCACGCCTTCTCCGATTCAGATATCAGCCTGCTTTCCACCCTGGTCAACAGCATGACCGTGGCGCTGGAAAATGCAAGGCTATTTGATGAAACCAATCGTTTATTAAAAGAAACCGAACAACGCACGGCCGAACTGGCCGTGATCAATAGCGTACAGGATGGCCTGGCAAGGGAACTGGATATAAAAGCCATTTATGAACTGGTGGGTGAAAAAATGCGGGAGATCTTTAATGCCCAGGTCATTGATATTGTCACCTATGATCCCGAAGAAAACCTGATCGAGGACCAATATGCCTATGAAAAAGGCGACCGGACCATGCTGGGACCCAGAGAACCCAATGGCTTCAGGAAATATGTAATTGAAAAGGGCCAGCCGCTGGTTATTAATAAAGATGTGGAGCAACAGCGTGCTACCTATGATAATACGGTGATCGTGGGAGAAGCTGCCAAATCCCTGGTCCTGGTCCCCATGATCAGCGGGGAAGGTATCAGTGGAGTGATCAGCCTGCAAAACCTTGACCAGGAAAATGCATTTTCCGATTCAGATGTCAATCTCTTAACCACATTGGCCAATAGCATGAGCGTGGCACTGGAAAGCGCCAAGCTATTTGATAAAACTACGCACCTGCTAAAAGAAACGGAGCAACGCACCGCCGAATTAGCGGTGATTAACAGTGTACAGGAAGGCCTGGCCAGGGAACTGGATATCCAGGCCATTTATGAATTGGTGGGAGAAAAAATGCGGGAGATCTTCAATGCACAGGTCATTGATATTGTTACCTACGATCCTAAGAAAAACCTGATTGAAGACCAGTATGCCTATGAAAAAGGTGATAGGACCATGTTGGGACCCAGGGAACCCAAGGGCTTCAGGAAACATGTAATCAAAACGGGGCAACTGCTGGTCCATAATGAAAATGTGGAGAAGGCGATGCGGGAATTCAATAATGAAGTGTTGATCGGGGAAATACCTAAATCACAGGTATATGCTCCCATGATCGCCGGGGGAATGGTAAAAGGTGTGATCAGTTTGCAAAACCTGGATGAAGAACATGCATTCTCGGAAGCCGATACAAGTCTTTTATCTACGCTGGTGAACAGTATGAGCGTGGCCCTGCAAAATGCCCGGTTATTTGATGAGACCAACCGACTTTTAAAAGAAACAGAACAACGCACAGCCGAACTGGCGGTGATCAACAGTGTACAGGAAGGGCTGGCCCGCGAACTGGATATTCAATCCATCTATGACCTGGTGGGTGACAGGATCGTTGATCTGTTCAAGGCCCAGGCGGTGATTATCGCGAATCTCGACATAGAAAAAGGAATAGAGTATTTTAAATATGTGATAGAAAACGGGAAAAGGTTTTACCTGGAACCCCGCCCACTCGATAAATTAAGACAGCACCTGGTCAAAACCCGGCAAAAGATCGTGATCAATAAAAATATGGAGGAGGCTTTTGCCAATTTCGGGATGAAAGTGGCGCCGGGTACCGAGCTCTCCCAATCCGCCGTATTTGTTCCCCTGGTCATTGGTGAAAAAATTACCAGTTATGTGAGCCTGCAGAACGT
>DASUMO010000085.1:0-2249 GCA_036277695.1 Chitinophagaceae bacterium | reverse complement strand
TCAATGGCCTTGCGAATATCTGCCGGTGTCAGCTTATTCCAGAAATGAAGTGCCTTCAGGTAATAAGTATAGGCGGTTATATTTTGAACGGGTTTTTTGACCAGGTGTTCTGCCTGTTGAGCCATTGCCAGGTTTTCCCTTAATTTATTTGCAATGATGGCGCTGATCTCATCCTGCACTTCAAAGATATCGGTCAGGTCACGATCATAGTTTTCACTCCATACATGGTACCCATCGGCAGCATTGATCAACTGGGCCGTGATCCGCACCCGGTTTCCGGCCTTCCTCACACTACCTTCCAAAACTTTATCCACGTTTAACCGGATGGCAATATCCCTGATATCATCCTGTTTTCCTTTAAAGGCAAATGCTGAGGTTCTCGAAGTTACCTGCAGTCCCTCCACCCGGGTAAGCGCATTCAATAGCTCTTCCGTTATTCCATCGCTGAAATATTCATTCTCCGGATCGGCGCTCATGTTGACAAAGGGAAGCACAGCCAGCCGGTTACCGGGTTGTTTGGTTTTTCCCCTTAATTCCTCCCGGCCGGGTACCACCAGGCCCTCATTTGCAACCGCGAATATCCGGACCGGTTGTTTTACATTCTTCAATTCAAAAAATCCCAGCTCGCGGGTCTTTATCGAGTCCTGGTTTTTGATTTCATCAAATACTTTTTCAGATATAAATATTCCACCGGGGACTGCCAGTGATTCGATACGTGAAGCGAGGTTTACACCATCGCCATAGATTGTGTCTTCTTCAATAATCACATCCCCCGTATGAATGCCAATTCGAAGTTCTACTTTAGGATCCAGCTGAAGGGCCTGTTGAATATGGATGGCCGCGCTGACAGAATCAATAGCGCTGTTAAAAATACTCAGGGAGCCATCGCCATAGTATTGCAGGATCTTGCCGCGGTACTCAGAAATAGCCTGCTCCAACACCTCCTTCAGTCTTTTACGTTTAAGCCGGGCTAATTGCTCGTTTTCCTGCATCAGGGCTGTATAACCCGTCATATCCGCAAATAATATAGCCGCCAGTTGTCGCATAATAGGACTGTAATTTAAAGAAGAAAGCTGAACCGATAGAAAACACGGGGTTAACATGGAATACCTAACTTTAGCGGAGAATCCATCAACATGGAAATTATTACACTTGAAATTGATGTGGCAGCCATTGCCATTATTGCCGTTATACTATTGGGTCTTCTGATTTTCCTGGTTGTAAAAAACAAGAAGGATAAAAAAGAATTTGAAGATCAATTGAACCGGGACTACCCAAAAACAAAAGACGAGGAAAAAGATATTGATACGGAAGATCCCCGCGACTGAGCAGACCATATGAATAAAAAAATAAAGCGGGACCGGGTCCCGCTTTATACAATAGAGGTTTTTCTTCTTTTAAAGTTCACTATTGCAATTCAATCCGGCCGTCTTTTTTATCCTGTGAACGACCCAGAACATAACCACCACCGGCACCGATCACCGCACCAACTACCGCACCTACGGCACGATTACGTTTGTTGATGATTGCCCCGGCTGCACCACCGGCCACACCACCGATGACCGCATACTTGGCTGATTTACTCCAACCTTTTTTCTGCGTTGTTTTCGCCTGGTTAGATGATGTCGAGCTCATTGAACCGGATTTTGTTCCGGAAGAACGGGTCCTGGCAGCCTTCCGTACAGGCGCAGTTACCGGCGCCACGGCATATTCAGGTTGAATTCTTTCGTTCTGTGCTTTCCAGGCCTGGAATTGTGAAAGGCCTACTGTGTCCTCATACTTCAACTGATTTTCTGTTGCCGACTGTGTATTCGACTTACAGGCAGTGAAAAGCAGGGCTGCTATTGCTACTAGTGATAAGATGGGTAAAACTTTTTTCATGATTTAATTTTTACTGGTTGACAAAATTGGTACACCCTGATAAAACAGAATTGATGCCAGAGAAATCCAGATTGTTAATGAATAGAGGTAAAGTAGTTTTTTTGCCTGTAAACTAGCAGTTTAACGCTTTCGGTTTTTAACATTTACAAACCCTAACATTCCCGGTATCTCTGCAAATGAAACAATAATATATTCTGTCAAAGAACACAACTGTTTGAACTTTTTAGGTAATGTTAAAGGATGTATTACAATTTGTGAATGGACTTCTTTACCTCTTTCAAATTCCCCTGCAAAAACTTGTAAAAATCTCTAGGAATTTCTTGCCAGGAACTTTCCAATTTCATTGCCCCGTTTGTTAACGATGTGGC
>DASUMO010000084.1:0-2558 GCA_036277695.1 Chitinophagaceae bacterium | reverse complement strand
TAAAAATAAATAATGTTGGCAATGGCTTCCGCGCTTACCCATTTACTGAAATCAGCATCGGGCATCGACTTCCTGTTTTGCGGGGTATCAATTGTAGAGGGAATGACCACGCTGGCCACTACATCCGTACCTTTTGCTTCTTCATTCATCAGTTCAGCCAGCCGGAAGATTAATGATTTGCTGATGCCATAAGCAACCATCCCCTTGCTCTGACGCATATCTGCCCCGGGCCGGGAGCCGATCATGAATATTCTCCCGCTTCCCTTTTTTTTCATTTGGATCAACAAGGGCCTTGCCATATTGTAAGCCGTTTCAAAATTCAAACGGTATTGTTTCAGGATATCAGCTGTGCTGGTGTCTGCAATATTTCCCATGGCAAATCCACCTACGGTCAGGATCGCCGCATCTACCTGTTTATGCTTTTCAACCTGTTCCGTAACCAGTTCGGCTGCTGCTTTTTCATCGGCCAGGTCGACAATGGCTGCTTCAAAATTCTTGGAATCAAAATCCGGCTTAAATGGATCACCGGGGATCAACGTACCGGTTACATGGTAACCTTCCAACAGGAATTTTTTGATAACGGCCTGTCCCAGGTTCCCGCTTGCCCCGGTTACGATAGCTGTTTTCATATATTTATTTTGTTAAAGATACTGATGGATAGGTTTCAGGTTTCAATAACCATCCGGGGATGGAGGTTTGATTTCTCAACACTTTACTATATTAGTTCATTGTAAACTTAAGTGCTTATGCAAAAGAAATGGTTATTGCCTGCAATATTATTGCTGATGCCACTCGCAGTTTTCCTGCAACCGGTTAAAAGAGCCCTGCAGCCTACTGATATTTACCGTTTAAAGTCGATTGGGGATGCCCAAATCTCGCCCGAGGGTAGTTGGGTTGCCTATACCCTTAGTTCGGTGGACTCGGCGAAGGACAAACGGAATACCGATATCTGGATGATCAGTTGGGATGGTAAAGAACAGGTTCAGTTAACCAATAGTCCCGATGGAGAAAGCAATCCCAAATGGAGTCCCGATGGAAAATTCCTCGCTTTCACGGCGGCCCGGGGCGGCGGCAGCAGCCAGGTTTATATAATGGACCGCCGTGGTGGCGAAGGGCGGAAGCTGACGGATAGTAAAGGTGAGCTTTCAGATTATGCCTGGAGTCCCGACAGCCGGCAACTACTATTGACGATCCGTGATCCCGAAGATACCGGCAAGGCTAAAGTGCCCAAGCCTTATGTGATAGACCGCTATAAGTTCAAACAGGACGTGAGCGGTTATCTCTACGATAAAAGGAAAACACATCTCTATCTTTTTGATATCGCGGCTAAAAAACTGGATACACTCACCAGGGGTATTTATAATGAATCCAGTGCCCAATGGAGTCCCGATGGTGCCCGGATCGCATTTGTCAGTAACCAGACAGCAGACCCGGACAGGAATAGTAACAATGATATTTTTATTATTGATGCGAAACCCGGCAGCATTCCTAAGAAATTAACCAGTTGGAAAGGCAGCGACAGTGCTCCCCGCTGGAGCCCTGATGGGAAAAAAATAGCCTACCTGCAATCAACAGCGGATGATGATTTCCTGATGTATGACCAGCCAGTTTTGGCTATCCGGGACCTGGACGGAGGCGAACCTTTATTGGTATCAAAGAGCCTGGACCGTCCGGTATATAATCCGCGATGGTCTAAAGATGGATCCTCGGTGGCAGTACTCGTGGCAGACGATTGCCAGCGTTATATTGCCGCTTACCAAACCGGCACCGGTCAATTGCAAAAAATTCTCGGTGGTGACCGTTCTTTTGGCTCCCTGGAATTACATCCGAATGGAAGTTGGCTTACGGCTATGAGTGAACCTAATTTGCCATCAGAACTATATACTGTCGAAAGCGGCGCCCTGAAAAGACTCACCCATGTCCAGGATAGCTTTGTGGCGCCTTTGTCGCTGGCGACAGTTGAAAAATTTATAGCTAGGAGTAAGGATGGAAATTCTGTTTCAGGACTTCTGTTCCGGCCACCCGGATCTGCCAACGCTAAACTTCCTTTGCTGCTGTTTATTCATGGAGGACCTGTTGCGCAGGATGAATTTGGTTTTGATCTGACCCGTCAAATGCTGGCAGCTCGTGGTTATGCAGTAGCCGCCGTGAATTACCGGGGCAGTAATGGCAGGGGCCTTGCATATACAAAAGCCATCTATGCGGATTGGGGAAATAAGGAAGTGAAAGACCTGCTCGCGGCGACGGATTACCTGGTTGCGAAAGGTATCGCTGATCCAGAAAACCTGGGAATCGGGGGCTGGAGTTATGGTGGCATCCTGACCAACTATACCATTGCTTCAGATAACCGCTTTAAAGCGGCCATCAGCGGGGCGGGCAGCGCTTTTCAACTGGCATTGTATGGAGTGGACCAGTATATTCTTCAACTGGACAACGAACTGGGTCAGCCCTGGAAGGATAAAAACTACGAGAAATACATGAAGCTCTCCTACCCTTTTCTAAAAGCTGACAAGATAAAAACACCCACCTTATTTATGACAGGTGAAAAAGATTTCAAC
>DASUMO010000083.1:0-2236 GCA_036277695.1 Chitinophagaceae bacterium | reverse complement strand
TAACTCACTACTTTGATCCGTTTAGCGGGCATGGGATTCACTCTTTTCTCCATATCCGATCCGGCATCTCCGCCCGTACTGCTCAAACGGGCCCTTACTTCAGCAAATAATAAGGGATAGAGATCATAGGCATTTACCTGCAGGGCTTTTTTCTGGTAAAAATGTTCATAGGGATCAGGCGTTTTAAAATCACTGACCTGCAATACCCCATTATCCACCGCAGCAAGGGTAATATAACTACCGGCCTGGGCTTTCACGGTAACCTTTTGCCGGGTGCGGGAACGGACTGTTTTTTTGGCTATGATTTCCACAGGTATCTTTCTCTCCTTGTCTTCCACTTTTACATTCTGGAAACCATGTGCTACCGTCAGCGGGATATCGGATATCTCATGTGGTTTGATCAGGGTTGCCGTAATATATACATTCGGCAAATGCTTGTCACCCAGTTCAAGATCGATACTGGTGGTCCGATTGGCGCCTACATCGGCATAACGGTAACTGACAACCTTGTCCGTTTCCATGGTCACCAGCAAACGTCCGCTGAAAGGAGTCTTGAATAAAGCTTTTACTTTTTCACCGCTGTAATAGGATTTTTTATCCAGCTCAATCTCGATATTACCTTCATTGCTGACCTCGAATGAACTTGCCGTAGCACCCCAGCCACCATAACTGTAAAATCGTTTGCTTACATAACTATTGGCACCCGGCCGGTAAATCCTGACTTCATAGTCACCCGGGGATCGAGGTACATACGTATAAACAGTATTGCTACCAATAGTGACCTGGCTTTCGGTCATGAGCTTATCTTCCTTTTGCGATTCATAACGGAAATAACTGCCGCTCCGGCTCAATACCGTACGGTATTCGTGCTTGATCACTTCAATGCGGGCGGTTCCGCTGCTGGCATTCCCATCTTTATTAACAGCTGCCAACTGGATTCGTACCGGCTGGTTTAACGGGTAATAGTAATACCAGTCTCTTTTCACGCCAAAGAAAACATCCTGTGTAAAAATATCGGCGTAGCTGAATTTACTCACCGGCCGCCCCGTTTCATCAAATACGGTCGTATAGAAATTCATTTGCAGCACCCCGGTATTGGCATAATCCCCCGGCACGCTGAATCCCACCCTTGCATTTCCTGCCTCATCGGTTAACCCTTCCAGTAATTTCTTATCAAAAAAACTTTTCTGGTTGGCCAGGCTGAAATCATAGCCTTCAAATTTTACGGGAGAAAAATATTTCTGCTTTACCTGGATCTCTGTTTCATATTTCCGGTTGGCTGCGGGCGGTCCAAAAAAATTCATGGCATTGACGGAAAGCATAGCCGAATCACCTGGCCGTAAAAAAGCCCTGTCCAGTTTTGTATTAACCCTTATCCGGTCTGGCACAAACTCTTCCACGGAAAAATTACGGGTAGCCAGCAACACATCATTGGAAGTATAGACCTCCAGGGTATAGCTTCCCGTGATGGCGGAAACTGCTAAATCAATGCTGCCTTCTGCCGAACCTTCCTCATTCAGGGTTTTGCGAAAGGATCGCAACTCCTTACCATTGGGCATCAGGAACACCAGTTTAACCGGCATTTCCCCCGGTGATTTCCACTCGCGATCGCGGATAATCATGGAAAAATTCAATTTTTCACCCGGCCGGTAAATATCCCTTTCCGCATAGACAAATGCATCCAGTCCGCTGGGATTATTCCGCTTACCGCCCACTTCAAAACGGGAGGTATTCACTCTCGTAGATTTCAACGGCAGGTAATTGAAATCATCCGCTGTTTTAGCTATGATCATAGCTGGCCTGAATCCGGCGAAATCTTTTTTGTGATAGCTGATCTCCGCCACGCCGTCCGAATTGGTTGAACCCGTGCCCAGCAACTGGTTATTGGCCGCGTAAACGGAAATATTGACGCCATTCACCGCTTCCGCTGTTTTAATGGAATTGGTAAAAACATAGATCTTATCGGTCCCTTCTTTCGTGATCAGTCCCAGGTCAGAAAGCGAAATATAACGGCTGTCCCGCACCCAGTAATCCTCAGTGGAGCGAATGCTGATATGGTAGATGCCTTTGAAGTCGGGGATCCGGTCTTCAAACTGTGAAAAGTTCAGGATACGGCCCGCTCCGCTTTTCGGCAAACTGCGGGTATCAATCTCCTTTTCATAGATCACATCACCCAGGGAAGCAGTATTGCGGTCTTCATAATACTCCTCGTAATCCTCTTCGTAACTGGCCTGCC
>DASUMO010000082.1:0-5079 GCA_036277695.1 Chitinophagaceae bacterium | reverse complement strand
CAGCCTCTAACCATTACCCGTTTTACATTTTTCAGAAGGCAGTTATTGTTCTATGACCCAACTCTGAGGGGATTAATTATTTTAGTGTAAACATTCCCATGTCCAGGATCAGGATCAATATTCCCGCAAGTTTTTCTTTTACTACCCATATCCCGGTGCGTATTACCGATTTGAATTATGGGAATCATGTGGGAAACGACGCCATTTTATCCATCCTGCATGAAGCAAGAATGCAGTTCCTTGCGAAGTTTGGATATACAGAAATGGAATTTGCCGGGGTGGGCATGATCATGAGTGATGTGGGCATTGAATTCAAAAACGAGTTATTCTACGGCAATACGGTCCTCGCCTCTGTTGGAGCATTTGATTTCACCCGCGTAGGGTTTGATCTCTACTATAAACTGGAAACGAGAAAAGAAGAAAAGACTATCCTGGTAGCCCTCGCCAAATCAGGTATGATCTGTTATGACTATGAAAAGAAAAAAATCGTCGCGGTGCCGGAAGAAGTGAAAAGAAGACTTGGTAGGTTGTGAAAGGTGAATGATGAATTGTGAATGGTGTGAATGGTGAATTTAGACTTGTCCTGCAGGAAAAAAAATCGAAGCACTTTTACCCTAAATTCCAGATCCTCCAGTTCTCTTCCGCCTGTAATACGAGCATATCCCCCCCATTTTTCACAGTAGCGCCCCTCTCTCTTGCATTTGATAAGAACAGGGTTTCACCGGGATTATACACCAGGTCATAAAAAAGATGCTTGCTTGTCGCAAATGAATAGGGAATGGGTGGACAGGCTTCGGTATTTGGATACATTCCCAGCGGTGTGGTGTTGATAATAATGGTATGCGTTAAAAGGGAGCGGGCATCAAGTTGTGCGTAGGTCAGCGTGGATTGATCATGCAGCTTGCGGCTGACGATCTCATAGCTGATACCTAATTTTTTCAGCACATATACTACGGCGGCTGTGGCTCCCCCGTTTCCCAAAACCAGGGCGCTGGTATGATGGGGTTGCAATAAGGGAGTAAAACTTTTTTCAAAGCCAATAAAGTCAGTATTATAACCTACCAGCTCAGCCTTTTGAATACGGATACAATTACAGGCATGCAGTCCCTGCGGGATCTCGTTTTTAGTCAGATAAGTTAGTACCTGCTGTTTATAGGGGATGGTAACGGCCAATCCTTTTAATGCGGGATTCGTTTCTAATAAACGGGGGAATTCACGGATCGATGTAATCGGGAAATTTTCAAAGCGGCAATCAGCCAGGCCTTCTTTCTCAAATTTTTCATCAAAATATTTTTTGGAGAAAGATTGCGTCAACGGGTAACCGATAAGTCCGAAGAGCCGCATCAGGCATTTTCTTTTTTATCCAGGTAAAGGCTGAAAGTATCACCCCGCAGGCCAATTCGCATTGCCTCCAGCGGGATCACTTCAGAAGGAGCAATATTACCGAGGTTTACATTACAGCCAAGAAGTTCAATAAAATACAACTGCTGTGCTTTCTGGGGGGCTTCCCAGATAATTTTTTCACCGGGTATCTGTGTAAGGATCTCCTGGACCAGGCCCTCCCTCACTTCACCGCTACCGCGGTAAATACCTACATTACCGGCCTCCCTGGCCTCCGCGATCACATAGGTGGAACCTGCTTCGAGTTCAGCCTTCATCAGTTCAATCCATTTATAGGGTGGGATAATATGCGCCGCATCCTTACTACCCACTTCGCTCAATACAGTACCGTATTGGGTCAGCTTTTCGATATAACCACATTTTTCAGCATGGGGGATGGTAATGGAACCATCGCTTACTTCCATAAAAGCAATCCCATAATCTTTGCAAACGCGGATATAATCGTCAAACTGGTTGCGGATTAAAAAGGCTTCAAACAGGGTACCTCCAAAATAAATGGGAATATTGAATGAACGATAAACTTCCAGTTTGTCGGTCAGGTTGGGCGTTACAAAAGAAGTACCGAATCCCAGCTTTACAATATCAACATGGGGGTGAGAAACACTCATAAAGTTGGTGGCTTCATTCACGCTTAGGCCTTTATCCATGACCATGGTTAATCCCGAACTCCTCGGTTTCAATATCCGTTCGGGAATCTGCGAAAGGTTGAAATTCATGCGCTGCTAATTTGTATCCGGGAGAAAAAGCGAATAGCCTCCTAAACCGGCGGGCAAAAATAGGGAAAAGAAGCCAGAGAGAAGATGTTGGAACTCAAGCTGCGAGCTACGAGCTTCTAGCCTCGAGCTTTGAAATATTGGGATTTGGTTCCTGGAAATACCCCTTCCGCTACATTTTACGTTTGAAACGTGCGATCACATCAACTACCTGCTGATTTTGCAAAATGGCTGGGTTGAGTTCCACAAACTTTTTTAATAAGCGGGGTGATCTTTCCATAGCTTTTTCAAGTTGTAATAAAGCTTCTTTGGTTTTCCCCATACCCAGTAAAATGGCCGACTTATAAAAAAGGAACAATGGCTTACCTGAAGTATTATCGATGGCTGCCTGCACCTGGCCCAGCGCTTCTTCCAGGAACCCGCCCTGGAACAGGCACCTGACTAATGCCTCCCAACCTCCTGCATTCCTTGGCCGGGTGCGAACCACCACCGAAAAATACTGAACGGCTTCCCTGAATAAACCCAATTGCATTTTTGCCTCCCCCATCAATAAATTGTATTCATACTGTGAGCGATGAATCTTCATAGCCTGCTCCAGCTGTTTACAACAATTTTCCCAACGTCCTTCATTGAAGTAGGTGCAGGCAATTTTATAAAAAAGCTTGCTGTCATCCTGCCGCATATGCGAAGCCTTACGGTAGTAAAACCTCGCCTGGGCAAAATTCTTCAGCCTGTCATAGCAATGGCCGATCGCTTCAAAAATGACATCCTCCGGTTTGGCGAGCTCATTGACTTTTTCCAGTGCTTCAATAGCTTCCTTGTATTTTCTCAGCCGGATATAGGCATCCCCCATATTCCGGTAGGCATAATCGAATTTTTCATCAATAGTAATCGCATACTGGTAGGCATCAATGGCTTTTTCATAGAGCTTCAAACCCTGGTAGGCAGCAGCCAGGTTAAACCAGGCCAGCTCACTATAGGGATATTCATTGATGATCTTCTGATGCAGGCGGATACTTTCTTCATTGCGTCCTGTAAAATCCGTCCAGAAACAGATCTTGTATAAGGCTTCCTCGTTGTTTGGATCATCTTCCAGGATCATTTTCAGGCAATCAAACACTTTATCAAATTCCTCGTAGTCATCATAAACATCGGCCAGCTCAAAAAGTAATTCCAGTCTTTCTTCACCCTCAAACATTCCAAGCGCTTCCTCGAGCAGTACAACAGCCTTTTCCGGCTGGTCCAATGCCAGGAAGGCATCGGTTTTTAAAATGTACAGGTTGATGTCATTACGATCCAGTAATTCTGCCCGCTCCAGGATATCAAGGGCCTTTTTGTAATTACGGGAAGACAGCAGGATATCTGCTTTCTTGATGAGCAACAGGGCAGAATAAGGAAATTGCTCCATGGCAATATCAGCCGCTTCTGACGCCCTGGTCAGGTCTTCTTTTTCCTGGAAATAATCAATTATTTTTTCAAATGCTTCTTCTTCTATGAATGAGTGCTGGCGGCCATTTTTCAGATTATCGTATCGTTTCAGCAATTCCCTGATCTCTTCCCGGTGCTCCGGGTGTGGATTTTCTTTCATGAATCCGGATAATTTGGTGAGCTAAACTTATTAAAGAGCAGGTCAGACAGCAAAATCCCTTTGCCCCCTGAATGGTGTTATTTACAACAAGTTAACCTAAAAATCCTGAACGTTTATATCCCTATTTATCCCCATATGTGCGGGGAAAATGAAATTTTTAATGGATTTGCGTAACAAATGCAGCCTTTTTGCGTTAAATAACTACTAAAGTTCTGGATAAACGGTTTGTTAATTCTTCCTTTTTCTTTTTACATTTGTAAGCAATTGAAAACTAACAGTACGATATTATTCAGGTTGCTTGGCAGAAAATTGGTTGTCATGCTGCTGATCACCGGATCTGCAGCTGGGGCATTTGCCACGCTGGGAGACGGCAAAACACCCAAAAAGGGTAAATCAAATCATTCCCTTCTCCTAAACAAAAGCCGGACCAATCATAGTTTTTCACTCCGTCCAGTTTACCATTTCCGCGGAAGCCAGGTAATCAACACCCATGATCCCCGTTTTATCAACCTGAATACCACACTTACCTATAAAAAAGGTTCCACTACTTATATTCTTCCTGTGCAAAAAAAAGTATTCCTCGACAGAGTTATTTTCAACGATGACCTGCTCCGGAATAGCCGTCGCCCCTGATTCACACTCCTGATTTAATTGAATGGAAATTGTTAACGGCGGATCAATCCCTGCCTGCAGCCCCTTTACTTTCTTCATATGTCATCACCCGGTAACCTGATTTGGGCAGGTCAAATTTAATGGCCGGTACAGGATTGAAGTTTACAGCCGATACCGTATAAGTCACGATCATCTTCCCCAATGTTGCTTCATATTGCATAGCCAGGCCGGGGAGGTTCTTATTCAGGTATTGAAAATCTTTATTGACAGGGACCAGGTCTCTTGTAAAAAACACGTTGAACGTAGTACCGTCAGTCAATTTACCAATTGCCTTCTGGCAATTATAACCGGCAATGGTTTTATATTCTTCCACAAAAGTGAAATTGATGCCTTCGTATTTTTTATTGGATTCTTTCCAGTTTTCACTGGTCATCCTGATCATGTATTTCTGCTCGCCATAATCCTTCAAAACGGTCACATTACCGGTCTTACCATCAATGATTGTAGATTGGGTACCCAGTGAACTCACCATTTCGGAACGACTCGAATTTCCTTTCAGGTAAATTACACTGGTTGCCCCGTCAAGCAGGTCGGCAGCCTGGGGTGTATTATCATTGGTATTAATGACAATGTCATAAGATATGGTGGCTTCCGTCAGCCGCTTTTGGGCAAACAATCCCGAAGTCACCATCGTTGTGGCCAGTATCAGCAATATGTAACCTAACTTTTTCATGGTATTGATAGTATAACAAAAAGACGTGCCAA
>DASUMO010000081.1:0-2970 GCA_036277695.1 Chitinophagaceae bacterium | reverse complement strand
TGCTATGTGAAATCATTCCGACAAGGCTGGCGCGATGCACGCTATATCCTTTCAAAATGCTTTTGCCTGTTTGAAAAGGGGCTCATCAACAAAGGGCTGATTTTTCATCCGTATACCGGTTGCTTTAAAAAGTGCATTGGCCACAGCGCCGCCCGTAGGAGGCAGTGCCGGTTCACCGAGGCCGGTAGGATCAATTCCATTATCAATAAAATGCGCTTCAATTTCCGGAATCTCTTTCATGCGGATAAGCCGGAACTGGTGGAAATTCGTTTGCTCCGGTGCTCCTTCTTTAAAAGTCAGCTTGCCAAACATCGCATGTCCATACCCGTCAACAATAGCACCCATTACCTGTTGCAGGGCCCCGCTTTTATTGACCACTTCGCCACAATCGGAAACGGCATAGATTTTCTTAACAAGAGGGTTTCCTTTTTCCATAATGACTTCGCATACCTGCGCCACATAACTGGCATGGGAAAAATAAACGCTGAATCCCTGTGACACTCCTTTTTTCTTTCCCCATCCTGCTTTTTCAGCAGCTGTCTTTATCACCGTTTCCATCCGGTCGATATTATAATTGACGGCACCTACCGGTTTGCTCCTTGCTTTTTGTAAAAGATCCAGGCGGAATTGCACCGGGTCTTTTTTTGCAGCCAACGCTACTTCATCGATAAAACTCTGTTCAGCAAAGGCTAAAAAATTGGTGATCGGAGCCCGCCATGCACCTGTTGTAATGGGAGATTGATGTTCTACCGACTCGATCAAAAGATTATCCACTGCTCCGGACGGAAAATTATTTTCCCGGGTGGAATTACCTACATTGATACCAACACCTCTCAGCTTATAGCCAACCAGATTGCCATCTGTATCCAGTGCTGCTTCAAAGCGATAACGTACAGCAGGGCGGTAACTGCCACCGGTCATATCATCTTCCCGTGACCAGATCAGTTTGACCGGTTTTTTTAAGATGCTGGAGAGTTCGGCTGCTTCCACCACATAGTCAAACTTCAGCCTTCTCCCAAAACCACCACCCAGGCGGGTAATGTTAACGGTTATTTT
Source organism: Chitinophagaceae bacterium (assembly GCA_036277695.1). Classification (GTDB taxonomy): domain Bacteria; phylum Bacteroidota; class Bacteroidia; order Chitinophagales; family Chitinophagaceae; genus CADEDV01. The sequence goes on along the minus strand of DASUMO010000081.1, from coordinate 1,914 downwards.
ATCTTCGGGAATATTCAAGAGTTTTGACACAGCAGTCCGCGCACTGCCAGGAGTTTGGGTTGGCCCGATCAGTTCCACGCCATCCGCCCGCACATCTGCAAAAAAGTTCATCGGTTCCATGGGGTTATGCGGTACAAAGGGGCATTGGTATTCATTGGTAATAATCTTAGCTGCATTTTTAAATGCCGTTTCCACATCCCCGTCTTTGCGTCGCACTGTCGCTTTATCACTATTTAATAGCGAAACAAACAAACGATTATGGTCCGACGTGTTTTCAATATTGCCATCTTTCTCGTATTCCACTTTCAGGGTCTTTTTTGCTTTCATTACCTCCCAGGTGGTTTTACCGACAACGGCAACATTGTTTTTATAAGTGACAACGTCAATGATACCAGGCATAGCCTTCGCAGCAGCGGTATCTGCTGATTTGATTTTTGTACCAAATGCAGGCGGTCTTTGTATCATGGCAATGACCATTCCCTCCCGGTAAAAATCCAAACCAAAGATCCCTTTGCCTGTTATGATATTCTTATTCTCAACATTTTTAACTGCTTTACCGATGAGTTTAAAATCCTTCCGGTTTTTGAGCGCAACAGTTGCCGGCACCGTCATTTTGGAGGCTTCCTCGGCCAGTTCACCATACCCCAGCTTATTGCCTGTTTTTGCATGGAGTACAAAGCCATTGCTGGTGGTACATTCACCGGGATCTACACTCCATCGGTTAGCCGCGGCTGCTATCAATAAAAACCGGGCTGTTGCCCCTGCATTTCTTAATCTTTTCCAGGAATGCGGAATAGCGCCGCTGCCGCCGGTTACCTGCCTTTCATATTTCTTATCCAGCGGGGCCTGCACTACTTTCACGTTGCTCCAGTCCGCATCCAGTTCCTCGGCCACGATCATAGGAAAGGAGGTCATGATATTTTGTCCCAGTTCAGGGTTGGGCGAAAAAATAGTGATAGTGCCATCAGTGGCTATGGATAAATAGCTGTTGAAGGCCAGTTCGCCGCCAATGTTTGCCCCCGTCATAATAGCTGGCATTCCTGCTTCCGCATTAAACCAGTTAAAGCCCAGTAACAGTCCGCCACTGGTAAGGGATGTAAGCTTAATAAAATCTCTCCTGCTGGTTTTATTGCTTGTAGTCATTTTGATTGGATTTTGTTACTGGCAAATTGAATGGCTTCCCGGATGCGATGATAAGCACCGCAGCGGCAGAGATTGCCGTGCATGGCATCATCGATTTGTTGCTGTGTGGGTTTGGGTATTCGTTTCAGCAGGGCAGCCGCTGTCATGATCTGGCCTGCCTGGCAATAACCACACTGGGGCACATCCACTTCATCCCAAGCCTGCTGTACAGGATGGTCGCCGTTTTTTGATAAACCCTCGATGGTTACAATTTTTGCCGAACGGATCCCGGCAACCGGCAGCACGCAGGCTTTAACAGCCTGGCCATCCAGGTGGACCGTACAACTGCCGCATTGCGCAATACCGCAGCCATACTTTGTGCCCACCAGGCCAAGATGATCCCTGAGCACCCATAATAAAGGCGTATCGGCGGCGACATCCACTTTTTGTTCTTTCCCGTTGATATGAAGATTATAAACAGCCATTGGAATTATTTTATTGCTTTGCCTGAAGTTACACAAAAGGGATGCTTCCGGGAAAAGAATTGGATGCACGGTTGGGGGGCAGTTCATTCCGGTAGCCCCGGTCCTTTGGGCTATATATTGGTTGTTGAAATTAGAAGCCAATCAGTTCGATATGCTTACTGCTTTTTTTAGATAGGTGCTATTCTTCAATTGTTGCAGCATAAACGCAGCGACATCAGCTCTTGCTATTTTCAAACTGAGTTTTTTGAACTGACCGTCAAAGCCAACTTTAAAATTGTGAGTGGATTCACCATTGGTAAAAGCACTG
>DASUMO010000080.1:0-3259 GCA_036277695.1 Chitinophagaceae bacterium | reverse complement strand
GAACTGCTTTTGGAAAGTATTTTGGGCAATTTGATCTGGGACAGGGCAGTAAGCGAGAATCCCAGCAAAAAGGCTACGGACAAGACAAGCAATTTTTTCATCAGGAAGATTTTAATTGAATCGCAAATTAACATGGGAGGCTCAATCCTGCAAGAAAGACCCGCGGCTTTGGCGATTTTTTAATGATTTTGCACAGAAGATTCGTAAAAACTACAGAAGGTTGCAAGCAAATCTGCTCCTTTCATTGTACAGGAAAGCAGAATCGGTTCTGGCACCTTATTGCTTTTAGAAAATAAGGACTAGACTTTTAAAGATTGTTTCCTGTGGCCAATCCGTTCCCGGTGAATTTTAAAGAATCGGGAGCGTTCCTTTTCACTCACTTCACTGATCAGGGTAGATCTCCGCATCAGGTTTTGAAGGTACTGGTAGAAATTTTCGCAATAGTTTACATCCCTTGTCATCAGGTAATTGGCAGCCGTATGAGGGATAAACGCCACCTTGGAACCATCCATCACTCCCAGCATATGATTATCCCCGATCACCACTTCATTAAAATACATACGGTAACGGCCCAGGGGTTTTCGTTCAGGATCACCATATTTGAATTTATAGCCCAGTTCTGCCTGCTTTTCCAGGTGATCCATCATTTTTTCGATTGCCTCGTATACTTTCAAAATATCATAATCCGAATGAAAAAGACCGGCATCCCGGTAAAATTCAACCTGGCGGATCGTTGAATGCAGGCTTTCCATATTCCAGATTTCCACGCTGTCGACCTGGTCATAAAAGCCCAGTATCTTTTCGCCGATACTGAACAAGGTTTCCGGGTATTCTTCGAAACTAACTTTCCGGTTCCTGAATTCAGGAAAAAACAACAGTGCGCCTAACCAGGCAAAATATTTAAACGCCGCCAGCTCCCGGAAATAAAAATGATGGAACATGGGGGATTCCTTGCAGAGATAAAAGAACTCTTTCTCCTTAAAACTGTTGATATAGGCCAGTTGGTGCATTACACCCGTCAGGTATTCATCAAATTTAAAGGTCTTGCTGTCGAGGAATTTGCCCTGGAAACTGATGCCTCCTGTTTGAATCCCCATTAATTGATCCAGGGAAATACGGTAATGGGTGCCAAGGGTATATAATTCTTCGAAGGTGATCAGTTTTTCCCCCCGCATCCGCCGGTAAGCACTGTCGCTGCTGATTTGGAGCAGGCCGGCCAGCTCGTCTGCCAAAGATGTCTCAGCCGGCAGTTTATTCTTGATGGCCTGGAATAATTGCTGCTGCAGGGTGGTGATGTCCATACATTGCGTATTAATCAGAGATGCTTTTTACGGTCATTGATCTTGGCCAGTAAAATGCCGAAAAAAATATTCCGTTGCCTTTCACTGGTCTGGCTCAATTGGGTGGATCGTTTTTTCAGGTTCTGGAGATCTTCATAGCAATTCTTACAAAATGTCTCATCGCGGGTAACGATATAATTCAAAAGCCCATAATTCAGATAAGCCGTCTTCAGCCGGTCCGTTGTAACAATGATTGTATTGTCGCCCAATATTATCCTGTTATAAAAAAAGTTGAAATTGCTTTTCTTGGTTTGGGGATTTTCCCCCGGCATAAATTTACAACCGTATTCCACCTGGGTTTTCATATGCAGGATGGTTTCCTCCAGTGCTTCATAAATCTTCCTGATCTCTTCGGAAGAATTAAAATACCCGGAATCCTTATAGAATTCTATCTGGGCGATACTGGCATTGATATTTTCCGTATTCCATATTTCTGTGCAGGGTATTTTATGGTAGGCTTTCAGCAGCTCCGTGCTCAGGCTTTCAATTTCAGGGGTCAGGTAAGCCATATCAAAATGCAGGGTGGCAAAATCGGGGTGCTGTACCATGGACTTCATCCAGAAAAAATAACGGAAGGCGATCAGCGGCCTGAAATAAAAATTATGGAAAAAGGGAATGTCCTTTGACAGGTAAATGATCTCCTTTTGAAAAAAATTATTCACCGCCTCCATCTGGCCTAAAAGGTCCTGCAGGTATTGGGTATAACTATAGTTTTTGTTGTTGATCCTGATATCCTGGAAAAGAACCGAACCGGTTCTGACCTGTAATAAGAGATCCAGTGAAAGGTTGAAACGGTTACAAAGCTGGCGGACTTCATCCATGACCAGGGGAGTTTCCCCGCGAATACGACGGTAGGCGCTATCACTGCTCACATGCAGGATGTCTGAAACAGCATCTACCAGGGCAATATGTTGTGGTAGCAGTTCCCGGATTCTTTCAAAAAGAAAATCCTGTGCCTGGTCGTTTGGCATAATGGTGGTGAAACTGGGTTTTTGCAGTTTTTTGCAGGTTTTGCAAAAATTCCGCGTTACTCTGAAGTTAAAGCAATTTCAGCGAAGAGTCAATCCCATTTTCATAATAGTATTAAATGCAACAACAGGATACCTTCTTGGGTTGGTAAGGCAAATTTAAAAGGTCGCCCGGCCGTTTGCTAAACCAGTTGCAAATCTTGCAAATCAGGGAAACGTTAAGGCAAAATTCAATTATATACAGGCTCCCGGTGATGGTAGTTTGGCAGTACAAAAGAAAACACCATGAAACCGAAAGACATCCCCCACCGTAACCTGCCCGCAGCCATACAACAGGAAATCCTCTTGTTTACTGGTACCAGCTTAACCCGCCAGCAGTTTTGCCCGCTTGCCAGCAACGATATGCTTAACGACCAGTCGCCTGTCTGCCAGCTGGAGCAATTGGCCTGGTCGGGAATCTTGTCGGATATCATTCCCGAACTGACAAGCCATGCCCTGGGCTGGAAACTATTTCTCTGGCAGGTTTTGCCCGGTGAACATTCGGTTTGGATCTGCCAGGGCACGACACCCCAGCCTGTTGAGATTGAGACGTCGATCGACCCCTATTCCTGCCTTTTATCCATGTCAAGAAATTAAATAGATACACCACAAACCTCTAAAACAAATTTTTATGAAACAGATTATTTCTATCCTGCTAGTCCTGTTAAGCGTGGAAATAACTGCTATTTCCCAAACAGATCAGACCAGCAGCCTGAATCCTAAAGCAGATAAGGCCCAGCCACTAAGTTTTCGAATGGAGAATGAAGAAAAGTTCTCGCTTGTTCAGTATCAACAGGAACAGGAGAGACTGTTGACAAACCTCCGCGATAAATGCTATCAAAATGCGGAACCAGGTTACCTGTTCAAACTCCAGAATGAACAACAGGCCTTGACTGGCACGGAAGCTTTCCC
>DASUMO010000079.1:0-16804 GCA_036277695.1 Chitinophagaceae bacterium | reverse complement strand
TCGAAGAAAATAATTGCGATCACTGCTGCCAGGATAATTCTCGTTTTCATAGTTACCGAATTTGCAACCAAGATACGTCCCGGCAGGCAGAGCATCAATCATGAATTTACTACTGAAATATGCCGTTTTGTAATAGCATTATTACCTTCTCCAGCCCGTAAAACTTCATTTTCCGCTGCTATACCACTTTAAAGCCGTTCTTGCCAAAGCGCCTCATTTCCTTAATATCTTTTTCCTGCCATTTTCCCATGGATTCAGCATCATATTCACCTATTCTCATTGACGTAGAATTTTTTCAATTTCTGCCAATTCATCTTTCGAAAAGGATAGATTGGCTAATGAGTCCACATTATTATCCAGCTGTTCAACAGAACTCGCCCCGATCAGCACCGATGTAATCCGGGGATCCTTTAGCAACCAGGCAATCGCCATCTGGGCCAACGACTGGCCTCTTTGCAGGGCTATATTGTTCAGTTTGTTTATTTGTTGCACCAGTTCAGCTGTTATATCATTTTCCTGGATGGCGCCATTGCTTAAGCCACGACCTATTCTTGAATCGGCTGGTATGCCTTTGAGGTATTTATCTGTCAATCTTCCCTGCGCCAATGGAGAAAAAGCAATACAGCCTACAGCTTCATCTCCCAATACATCAAGTAAACCTTTTTCTACCCAACGATCCAGCATGGAGTAGCGGGGCTGATGGATCAGGCAGGGTGTGCCCAGGCTTTTAAATACTTCGAATGCTTCTTTTGTTTGTTCAGCTGTATAACTTGAAATACCGGCATAGAGTGCCTTACCTGAACGGACAGCATGATCCAGTGCCATGATTGTCTCTTCTACCGGTGTGTTGGGATCGGGCCGGTGGGAATAAAATATATCGACATATTCTAAACCCATGCGCTGCAGGCTTTGATCAAGACTGGCCAGGAGGTATTTCCGGGAGCCCCACTCGCCATAAGGGCCCGGCCACATATAATAACCGGCCTTGGAGGAAATAATCATTTCATCCCTGTATGAACGTAAATGCTGTTTCAGCATTTTTCCAAAATTCCGTTCTGCTTCTCCCGGCGGAGGGCCGTAATTATTAGCCAGGTCAAAATGGGTGATGCCGCGGTCGAAAGCCCGGAATACAATCTGTTCCATATTTCCATAATCATCCACCTGGCCGAAATTGTGCCATAGACCTAATGAAATGGCCGGCAATAACAAACCACTTTTACCACAGCGATTGTACTGCATGGTATCATAACGTGTAGCAGAGGCTGAATACATAAAAATATTTTGACAAACTTCCTTCTTTACACTCCCATTTCATAATCTTTTTCACCTGCGCCACTAACTGGCGGGCAGTTGCTAAAATCAATCCGGCCGGTATGTTGCGTGATAATTTTGGCCTCTTCTAAAAAAGCATCCCGGCCAAGGCCGGGATGGAATTAATGGGGTACTGTCTTATCGGTTTTTCCTTGTCCTTCCAAAGCCCCGCCAGTGGCAGGGCAGAGGGCGGACGTCCAGATCGATGTTGATCCCTTTTAAAAAGGGAGGGCTGTTAGCTACATCCACCCTGGTTACCGCAATTCAAACATTTGTAGCAGGTGCCGCTGCGCATCATAATATGCCCGCAAACATTACAGGCGGGAGCATCGCTTTGCATACCTTTGGCGGCTGCATTGACCGCTTCCATACTGTTATCCGCCTTAACTGAATGAGCTGCCCGCTGGTTTTTAACCGGCTGGGGAGCAATACTGCCGGAAGAAGGTGTGATGCGAACGCTGGATAATTCCTGTTTTTCGGCATACTCCAATCCTGAAGGAACATCATCCCAGTCATCTGCTCCCGTATTCATGACTTCCGGTTTATCGAGCACATGTACCAGGTCGGTGCGGCCCAGGTATTCATAGCCCAATACACGGAAAATAAAATCTACAATCGAAGTGGTGGACTTGATATTCGGGTGTTCTACAAAACCGGAGGGATCGAATTTGGTAAAGGCAAACTTGTCGACGAATTCTTCCAGCGGAACACCATATTGTAAACCTATGGAAATTGAAATAGCAAAACAGTTCATCATGCTGCGCATGGTAGCGCCTTCCTTGGCCATATCAATAAAGATCTCGCCCAGGGTGCCATCGCCATATTCACCCGTTCGAAGGAATATAGCCTGTCCGTTGATCTTGGCTTTCTGGGTAAACCCTCTGCGCTTGGCTGGCAGGGAACGGCGTTCTACGATGCTGGCCAGTTTTCTCTTCAACTTTGTATCCGGCGATGATTGCACCCGCTTCTGCACTTCTTCCAGTAATTCTTCCACTGTCAGTTTGCCCAGGTCAACGATATTGGAACCTGTTTCCGGGCTGGGTTGGCGAAGCTCGGTTGCCACTTCCTTTTCCACCACAACTTCATCCTCTTTCTTTTTCTTCTTGTCGCTTTTAGTACTCAATGGTTGTGATAGCTTGGAACCATCGCGGTAAAGTGCATTCGCCTTTAAACCCAGTTTCCAACTCAGGTAATAAGCATCAGCGATTTCCTCTACCGAGGCTTCATGCGGCAAGTTGATGGTTTTGGATATGGCGCCACTGATAAATGGCTGGGTTGCTCCCATCATACGGATATGTCCATGCGCATGAATAAAACGTTGTCCTTTCTTTCCACATTTGTTGGCACAGTCAAAAACGGGCAGGTGTTCATCTTTCAGGTAGGGAGCTCCTTCGAGCATCATGGTGCCGCATACATAATCATTGGCGGCCTCGATCTGCTCATCACTGAAACCAAGTGCTTCCAGCAGGCTCCATTCAAAGTCATTGTATTGTTCAGCGGTAAAGCCCAGGCGTTGTAAACATTCTTCGCCCAGGTTGTATTTATTAAAAACAAATCCGATTTCAAAGGCGGTGGCGGCGGCTGTATCCAGGCGTTTTATTTCTTCTGCAATGAATCCTTTTTCACTGAGTGTTTGGTGGTTGATAAACGGAGCCCCGGCAAAGGATGCAGAGCCTACTGCATATTTGATGATGGCGTCAATTTCTTTTTGAGCATAACCCAGGTTTTTCAATGCTGCCGGCACGGATTGATTAATGATCCGGAAATAACCACCACCGGATAATTTTTTAAACTTCACAAGGGCAAAATCAGGCTCCACACCGGTCGTGTCACAATCCATGACCAGTCCAATCGTTCCCGTGGGGGCGATTACAGTAGCCTGTGCATTCCGGTATCCATATTTTTCACCGAGCTCCACCGCATCATCCCAGGCCTTGCAGGCGGCCTTTAATAAATAGTCGGGACAATACTTGGCATGAATACCCTGTGGTTTCAGGCTAAGGTTTTCGTATTCATCGGCATCATAGGCAGCCAGCCGATGGTTACGCATAACCCGCATCATATGCGCTTTATTCTCCTCATAGCGGGGGAATGCACCCAGTACCCCGGCCATTTCAGCAGATGTTTTATAAGAAATACCGGTCATGATCGCAGTGATCGCCCCGGCAATACCACGGGCCTCTTCACTGTCATAAGCAATACCGCTAACCATCAACATCGTGCCCAGGTTGGCATAACCTAAGCCGAGGGTTCTGTACTCATAGCTTAACCGGGCCACTTCTTTGGAGGGGAACTGCGCCATCAAAACGGATATTTCCAGCACTACGGTCCATAAGCGGCAGTTATATGCATATCCTTCTACATCGAATAGATTCTTGTCGGCATCATAAAACTTCATCAGGTTGGCCGAAGCGAGATTGCAGGCGGTATTGTCCAGGAACATGTATTCGGAACAGGGGTTGGATGCCCTGATCTCTCCACCTTCGGGGCAGGTATGCCATTCATTGATGGTGGTATTATATTGTGTACCCGGGTCAGCACAGCGCCAGGCGGCATAAGCGATCTGGTTCCACAGCTCGCGGGCCGGTATTTTTTTCATAACACGACCATCCATTCTCCCGGTCAGCTCCCAATCCTCGTTAGCTTCCAGTTTTTCAAAAAATGAGTTCGGGATGCGCACCGAGTTATTGGAGTTTTGCCCACTCACTGTTTTATATGCTTCGCCTTCGTAATCGCTTGAATAACCTGCGGAGATTAATGCTCCAACTTTTTTCTCCTCCTCCATTTTCCAGTTCACGAATTCAACGATCTCGGGATGATCCAGGTCCAGGCAAACCATTTTTGCCGCACGACGGGTAGTACCACCTGATTTAATGGCTCCGGCTGCCCGGTCGCCGATTTTCAAAAAACTCATCAGCCCGGAAGAGCTGCCACCCCCGCTTAATTTTTCGCCTTCACCCCGGAGATTAGAATAATTGGTTCCCACGCCGGAACCATATTTAAAGATGCGGGCTTCCCGTACCCAGAGATCCATGATACCGCCATCATTCACCAGGTCATCATCCACGCTGAGGATAAAACAGGCATGAGGTTGGGGACGCTCATAGGCCGAAGTAGATTTCTTTAATTCGCCGTCAACAGGATCCACATAGTAATGCCCCTGGGGTTTTCCTTTAATGCCATAACTTTCATACAATCCCGTATTAAACCATTGGGGCGAATTGGGGACGCACATCTGGTTCAGGATCGAATAGACCAATTCATCGTAGAAAACAGCCGCATCTTTTTCAGAGGCGAAATAACCATATTTCTCCCCCCAGATCTTCCAGCAGTTGGCAAGGCGGTGTGCTACCTGTTTTGCCGAGGTTTCCCTGCCCAGGCTGCCATCCGGCTGGGGCACGCCGGCTTTCCGAAAATATTTTTGTGCGAGAATATCTGTGGCGATCTGGCTCCATTGTTTGGGTACTTCCACATTATTCATTTCAAATACTACTTCACCGCTGGGATTGCGTATTACAGAAGTGCGGTAATCATACTCGAACTGATCATAGACATTAATATCCTCACGGGTGAAGCGACGAGTAAACTGCAAACCGCCCTGGGCGGATGCCTGCTTCCTGTTTGCCATAACGAAACGAATTTATTGGGTTTTTGGTCCTGGTTTCAAAAATCTCCCCTCAGGCGAGAGGCTCTTACGAAAGTATTTTTTACAAAGTTAAAATCAAACCTACAGATATTAACATTGTGTGGAAAAGGATGGATAAGAAACCTGAAGTGCCCACCTGTATTGGATTAGCTGATTTTTTCACAATGCCCTGGTATTTTTAGGTCAAAAATTATTTGGTGAATTCAATAACATCTATTAAAAAATTATTAAGTTATTCATTACTGCCCGAAAGGCAAACGGGGCAAGGCTTTTTCGCATAAATGATTCTGAAACCCTTGACAGCAGCGCATTCCAGCGGATGACCCTGATGGAAGCCTTGCCCATAAACCTTTGGCGGGTTTACAATTTGATAAAAATATAATAATCCGGCAATTTTGTTTTTTTGTGTATATGAAGACAGTAGCCCTAACGGTGATGTTCACCCTTAATTTAATGCTGACTGGCAATGTCCAGGCGCAGGTTCAGCAGTCTGCCTGGCTGGCATCCTTTAATACTATTAAAACAGGAACCAAAACAAGCATCCATTTTGATGCCCAGCTCCGGTCCACTGACCAATGGCAGCAGGTGCAAACGCTGTTGATCCGTCCCGGGCTCAATTATCATTTTTCCAACCATTTGATAATTTCCATTGGCTACGCTTATATCGGCAACAGGAGAAATCTAACCGGCGTTTCCGGCCTGGTAACGGAACATCGCAGCTGGGAGCAGGTTTTATACAATCATTCCTGGAAATATGGTTTGCTAAGCCATCGCCTGCGTTTTGAACAACGTTTCTTACCACAGCTGGTGGTGGAGAATAATGAACTTGAAACGGATGGCTTTACGGCAGCAGGGCGGATCCGTTATTTTTTCCGTCACCTGGCCCCATTTCAACGTAAGCAGGAATTCAACAAAGGCTTTTTCGCGGCCTTGCAAAATGAAATCTTTGTGAATTTGATTAACCGGTATAAAGTAAATGGAAAACATTTTGATCAAAACAGGTTTTACCTGGCCCTGGGTTACCGGCTTCAAGCCAAATTTGATCTCGAGGCAGGTTATATGAACCAGTATGTGCAGGGCAGCGGCAGGACATTTTCCAACAATCATATCCTGCAGCTGGCGGGCTATTTAAGACTTTGACCCTATCCTTTGTTTTGGTGAATTGAAATTAGTTATTTATCCTCGCGGCAAGGTATAATTCCGGTCATCCAACCCATCGTATTTCCCCCGAAAGCTTTGTAACTCAAAAACTTTTCGGCATTTTTGCAGTAATCAACCGGTACCGGATGAAGTCAATAATTTATCACTCCTTATCAGATAAGAAAAAGCAGGGAAAAAAATCCTTTGCGGTACTGATTGATCCCGACAAGGTCAACAAATCAGTGCTGGATGAACTCATCGAATTATCCGTGGCAGCCCGGGTGGATTATTTCCTGGTCGGCGGCAGCCTGGTCATCTCCAATCACCTCGATGAGTGCGTGCAACATATAAAGCAATCCTGCACTATACCTGTCATCCTCTTCCCCGGCAGCCCTTCGCAGGTGAGTAAATATGCGGATGCATTATTGTATTTATCATTGATTTCGGGGCGCAACCCCGAGTTGCTGATCGGGCAGCACGTTGTGTCGGCACCATTTGTCAGGCAAAGCGGGTTGGAAATCATGCCTACCGGATATATTGTGGTGGATGGAGGCGCTCCTACCACGGTATCCTATATCAGTAATGCAGCCCCCGTTCCTGCCGACAAAAATGAAATTGCGATGTGTACCGCCATGGCAGGAGAAATGCTGGGTATGAAACTGATTTACATGGATGCCGGCAGTGGCGCCAAACGACCCATCACCGAAAGCATGATCAAAATCGTGGCCGATCATATTGAAGCCCCCCTTATTATTGGCGGTGGTATCCTCAACCCCGAAAAAGCTTACCTGAACTGTAAAGCAGGAGCAGATGTCATCGTTGTGGGGAATGCCATCGAAAAAGACGCGTCATTAATCCGGGAAATGAGTGATGCTGTGCATTCAATACCAGTGAAAGTTGGATGAAAGTATAATTGAGAAGAAGACCTATCAAATTATTCTGTTTCCTGGCCCTGTACCTTGTGCCCTGCCTGCCGGCAGGCAGGCTTGTACCTTAATCATGTTATTTGGCAAATGTCAGCAACTGCTTCCTGTTCACTTTGCGGGGTTTGCCATTAGCCAGCAGGGCCGGGACTAATTGGGGTGCCCCCAGCGTAATTCGTTCCTTGATCTGGGATTCCAGGAATGAATTTTGGGGATCGGATGAAACGCTAATGACGGAAACCTGTCCGTCGGTGCCGATTTCATAATCGACCAACACCGAATAGTTCCCATCCTTAATTTTTTTGGAAGTCAGCACTTCAGTCCGGATATCAGTGGAAAGTTGTTCCATATACTCTTTCCAAATCCGGGTATTGTCTTTTACAGTTAGTGGAGCAGCCTGTGTAGGCGGAGCGTTTTGTGTGGCGGTGGCAGCCTGGGTGCTATCAACAACAGGTGTTGCTGTATGGAGTGGATCTGCAGCTGCTAAAGAAGAATCAGTAGCCTGTTTCATCTCTCTTTCCTTTATAGCCATTTCTTTTTTCAACGAATCATCTTTCACTTTCAGGCTCATGTTTTCCCGCAGCTTCAGCGTATCAGTCTTTTTCAGCACCGTGCCAGTATCATTTTTCAAACGACCGCCGTAAAGGGCTTCTTTCAGGGACTGGGCCTGCAAGGTGCCGGCCATCACACACAAGGCTAAAAGGAATAATGTTTTCATAACCACCTCACTTAAAATAAACCATATAATTGCGCATCCACTTTCCGGATGATCTCTCCAAAATCTTCATCTTTTTCGGCAAACTTGTTCTTATCCACATCGATAATGAGCAATTGACCTTCTTTATAATCAGCGATCCATTTATTATAATACTCGTTAAGACGTTTTAAGTAATCCAACCGGATATTCTCCTCGTATTCCCTCCCTCTTTTCTGTATTTGTCCCACCAAAGTCGGTACCGAAGCATTAAGATAGATCAGCAGGTCCGGAGGTTGCACCAGGCTTTTGAGGGTTTGAAAAAAATGGAAATAATTGTCAAAATCCCTTTTGCTCATCAAGCCCATTTCGTGGAGGTTGGGAGCAAAAATGTTGGCATCCTCGTAAATGGTCCGGTCCTGGATCACCGTTTCAGTTCCTTTCTGGATTTCCACCAGTTGTCGAAGCCGGCTGTTCAGGAAAAAAATCTGCAGGTTGAAACTCCAGCGGGGCATATCCTCATAAAAATCCATGAGGTAGGGATTATGATCCACGTCTTCAAAATTGGGAATCCATTTATAATGCTTACTGAGCATTTCGGTCAGGGTTGTTTTGCCGGCACCGATATTGCCGGCCACCGCGATATGCTTGGGTTTCTTTGCTTTTGCCATAATTAATCGAAGTCTGAGGTCCGGGTCGGACGGATAAATATAAAGTTATCCCCCCAAAACGGCCAAATCCTTTTAGCTGCAATTTTCAGTAATAATTCAGTCCTATTGCTTCCCGCACCAGCTCCATAGTAGCCCGGGCACTCCGGCGCGCTTTTTCCGCCCCCTGTTCCATGACAACTTTCAGGTATTTCTCATCGTTCCGGATCGATTCAGCTTTTTCCCGGATCGGGGAGATAAATTTTACCATATCCTCTGCCAGTTGCTTTTTCATATCCCCATAACGGATGGTGCAGGCATTATAATCCCGTTCAAATTTTTCAATAACGTCGGGCGTGCTGACCAATTTCATCAGCAGGAAAATATTCTCGATATAATCCGGTTTGGGCGAACCGGGAGCCGTTGGCCCGGCATCGGTCTTAGCCTTCATCAGTTTTTTCCGGATTTGATCATCGTCATCAGATAAATATAGTGTGGCATACTGGTTCTCACTTTTGCTCATTTTGCCTGAACCGTCAAGACTAGGAACCTTTACCAGTTCACTGCCGAAATTGAAGGCCTGTGGTTCAGGAAAGATTTCACCATAGCGGTGATTGAAACGGTTGACGAAATTCCGGGCCATTTCCAGGTGTTGCTCCTGGTCCTTGCCTACCGGTACATAAAGAGCCCGGTGCAGGATAATATCGGCTGTTTGCAGCACCGGGTAGGTTAGTAAACCAGCATTGATATTATCAGGATGCTGCCGCGCTTTATCTTTAAAGGTGGTAGTCTTTTCCAGTTCGCCTTTATAGGCCAGCATGTTCAGGTAGAGATAAAGTTCAGCGGTTTCATGAACATGACTTTGGCAATAAAGTGCCACTTTGGAGGGGTCCAGGCCAGAGGCTATATTTTCAGAAAGCACCCGATGTACATTGCTTTTTAATTCTCTTGTATCGGGGTGAGTGGTCAGAGAATGCAGGTCGGCAACCATAAAATAACAATCATATTCTTCCTGCATCCGCACATAATTCTGCACGGCGCCGAAATAATTGCCCAGGTGCAAAAAACCTGTCGGACGAATTCCGCTCATTACGATTTCTTTCTTTCCTGCCATAAGGCGGCGAAGATACGGTGAATTGGTCGTTGGGAACAGACGGCTGGCTACCGGGCTGCCTGATTTCCCGGCCCTGATTGCCTATATTTGTTTGATGGAAGTGAATGATAAATTGGTTGAAAAATTAGCCAGGCTGGCCCGGCTCCGATTTGAGGATGAAGAAAAAAAAGCGATTAAAAATGATCTCCAGCGCATGATCGGTTTTGTTGAAAAATTGAATGAACTTGACCTGGATACGATCTCTCCTCTCCTGCACATGAGCGATGAAGTGAATGTACTGAGGGAAGATGAAATCAAAGGGTCGGTAAGCAGGGAAGAGGCCTTGAAAAATGCCCCCGATCATGACGAAAAATTTTTCAAAGTTCCCAAAGTAATCAGAAACCCCGCAGGATAAAGGACTATACCAAATAACAAATTCCAGGCTCCCATAATAAATTTTGGAATTTGCGTTTTGGTTCCTGGATTTTGGAATTAGAATATTCGCAACTTATGGATACCATCATACAGCTTGAGCAAATCCGGAAAAGCTACTTCATGGGCAAGAACGAACTGGAAGTGCTGAAGGGAATATCACTGGATATTCGCAGGAACGAATACGTGGCATTGATGGGTCCCTCGGGTTCCGGCAAAAGCACACTGATGAATATACTCGGGTGCCTGGATACTCCCAGCGATGGTCATTATATTCTCAATGGCCATGATGTGAGCAAGGTGGAAGATAATTTACTGGCCGAGGTCAGGAACAAAGAGATCGGCTTTGTATTCCAGCAATTCAATCTACTACCCCGTTTGACCGCTTTGGAGAATGTTGCATTACCACTCGTCTATGCAGGGATGAGACGTAAACTGCGGAACGAAAAAGCGATGCAGGTATTGGAAATGGTCAACCTGACCGACAGGAGCCATCATAAACCCAATGAACTTTCCGGAGGCCAATGCCAGCGTGTGGCCATCGCGCGGGCCCTGGTCAATAATCCCTCCCTGATACTGGCCGATGAACCAACCGGGAACCTGGATACCAAAACATCCTATGAAATCATGGAAATCTTTAACGAGATCCATACCAGGGGCAATACCATCGTCCTGGTTACCCACGAAGAAGATATCGCCAATCATGCTCACCGGATCATCCGGCTGCGCGATGGGATCATCGAAAGTGATAAAGCCAATGAACAGGTTGGCCGCTATGCACATTATTGATTGTGCAAAACTTTAGAACAGGCAATTCAGCACAGAAACTTTCTTTGGTGAATTTTGTTTGACCTCTACTTAATACTCTATTATGGCTTCAAAAATCTATACCAAAACAGGAGACAAGGGCCAGACTTCACTTATCGGTGGAACCAAGGTTCCAAAATCCCACCTGCGCATTGAAGCCTATGGCACCGTTGATGAATTGAATTCACATATCGGTTTATGCCGTGACCTGCTTAACGGAGAACCTACTCTTTCTCTATTTCAGGAAATACAGGACCGCTTATTCACGATCGGATCCTCGTTGGCCTGTGACCCCATCAAAGAACCCAAACTCCGCATTCCCGATCTGAAAGAAGATGATGTGACCCTGCTGGAAAAAGAAATGGATCATATGAACGAGACACTCCCTGCAATGAAAAGTTTTATTTTACCAGGCGGCCATACCATTGTCTCCCAACTTCATATTGCCCGTTGTGTATGCCGGCGTGCCGAACGTTGCTGCGTTCGACTGGAACTGGAAAGCCTGGAAGTGGATCCACTGATCCTGAAGTACCTGAACAGGTTAAGTGATTACCTCTTTGTATTGAGCCGTTTTACCGGTCATGAAATGAAGATTGCCGAAATTCCCTGGAAACCGAGGGTATAATATTTTTGCAACAGAGAGCTACTCAATTTTCCCGTCTTTCATCTGCAGAACGCGGTCGCTTAACCTGGCCAGTTCTTCATTGTGGGTAACGATCAGGAAGGTTTGCCCGAATTGTTTTCTCAGATCAAAAAATAATTGATGTAGTTCCCTGGCATTTGCCGAATCGAGGTTACCGGTTGGTTCATCAGCCATTACAATTCCCGGCCGGTTGATCAGTGCCCTGGCCACGGCCACTCTTTGTTGTTCACCGCCCGATAACTGCTGCGGTTTATTTTCCACCCGCTCCGCCAGGTTTAGCATGGAAAGAAGTTGCAGGGCTTCGTCTCTTACCTCTTTTTTTTTACGGCCAGCAAGCCAGCCGGGTATACAAACATTCTCCAGTGCTGTAAACTCGGGTAACAGATGGTGAAACTGGAATACAAAACCTATATGCCCGTTCCGGAAGGCCGCCAGTTTCTTGCCCTGCAGGGCATTGATCAGCGTTCCATTCATACTAATGGTGCCACTATCGGCTTTATCCAGGGTGCCCATTATATGCAGCAGGGTGCTTTTCCCCGAACCGGAAGGTCCTACGATAGATACGATTTCTCCTTTTTCGACCCCGATATCCACTCCTTTCAATACTTCTAAAGTACCGTATCGCTTATGAATGTTTTGACCTTTTAGCATATGAGCATTTAAAATTGAAAGCTCCTGAGCCCCGAAACTATTGAAATCAGGTTGAAAAAAACCCGGTGCAGGATTCATTTAATAAAAAACAGGATATCCCTTGTATTGGTTTTTAACCAGTTATTTTAAGAAAATCTTCAAAATCCGCCCTGCAACTAATGATTTGGAAAATTCGTTAATACTCCTACATTTGCGGAAAAATTGGGGGGTTTTCCCCGGAACCTTATTCAAATTTAAAACACGCGCCGATGTTTTGGACCCTGGAACTTGCTTCGTACCTGGAAGATGCCCCCTGGCCGGCCACAAAAGACGAATTGATCGATTATTCCATCAGATCCGGTGCCCCGATTGAAGTAGTGGAAAACCTGCAGGAACTGGAAGATGAGGGAGATGTATACGAAACGATTGAAGATATCTGGCCCGATTATCCCACGCAGGATGATTTCCTCTTTAACGAGGATGAATATTAACTCCGACTCCAATTTTTAAATATACTTAAGGCTCCCCGGAGCCTTTTTTCGTTGTAGATCATTTCTCCAGCCAGGCCGGCCGGTAAATGCCCCATTTGGCCAAACGGTACTGCAGGCTCACTTTTAATACCCCCAGCCCATAAAGAATACTTCGTTTTAAATTAATCGAGGATGCTTCCTTAAAATATTTTGTAGGGCAGGTTATTTCAGCAATTTCATAACCCTTGTAAAAAATTTGGGCTGCTACCTGGTTATCGAAAATATAGTCATCAGAATTTTCAGTATAATTAATTTTCTCAAGCACCTGTCCTGAAAAGGCCCGGTAACCAGTATGGTATTCCGAAAGTTTTTGATTGAACAATATATTCTGGAAAAATGTTAGCCCCCGGTTGGCGAGATATTTATAAAGCGGCATACCGCCCTTCAACGCTCCTTTACCCAGGATCCGGGAACCGAACACCACGGGGTAAACCCCTTTCGCGATAAGATAAGCCATGCTATGTATCAAACGCGGATTATACTGGTAGTCGGGATGGAGCATGATCACGATATCAGCCTTTAGTTCCCGGGCTTTATTATAACATGTTTTTTGGTTGGCGCCATAACCCTTATTCTTTTCATGGACCAGGATATGTGCTATGCCCAGGCGGTTGGCCTCTTCCACGGTATTATCAACGCTTTTATCATCAACTACGATCACCTCATCCACGATGTCGAAAGGAATTTCATGATAAGTAGCGGCAATTGTGCGGCCAGCATTATAAGCCGGCAATACCACGACCAGTTTTTTTCCTTCTATCATGAAAGGGAGCCTTGCTTTGGTGAAAATACCGGCTTTTAAAAAGTAAGTATCTTATTTTTCCATCTGTTCGATCACCGCCTGGGTTACCCCGGTAAAACTAAAGCCCCCGTCATGGAAAAGATTTTGCATGGTGACCATGCGGGTAAGATCGCTGAACATAACGGCAATATAATTGGCACAGTCTTCCGAACTGGCATTTCCCAGCGGGCTCATTTTTTCCGCATAATTGATAAACCCATCAAAACCTTTTACACCGCTACCGGTGGTTGTGCGGGTGGGTGATTGTGAAATCGTATTTACCCGAACCTTCTTTTTTACCCCGTAATAATAACCAAACATACGGGTCACACTCTCGAGAAGGGATTTGGCATCCGCCATTTCATTGTAATCGGGGAATACCCGTTGTGCTGCTATATATGTCAATGCCACTACACTGGCTCCTTCATTCAGCGCATCCATATCCCAGGCCGTTCTCAATACTTTGTGCAGACTCATAGCGGATATATCGATGGTCTTTTGGTTCCAGTCATAATTCATTTCCGTATAATGCTTGCCTTTGCGAACATTCAGGCTCATGCCAATGGAATGTAAAATGAAATCGAATTTTCCCCCGAAATGTTCCTGTGCTTTTTCGAACAGGTTTTTCAGGTCCTCCATACTCGTTACGTCAGCACCGATGACCGGGGCCTGCCCGCATTGCTCTGCCAGCTTATTGATCTCGCCCATACGCAGGGCTACCGGCGCATTGGTCAATACGATTTGCGCCCCTTCCGCGTAACATTTGAGGGCGGTTTTCCACGCAATTGATTTTTCGTCCAGCGCGCCGAAGATGATTCCTTTTTTTCCTTTCAGCAGGTTATTTGACATAGTAATCGATATTTAAATGAGAAGTTAGTTATAGGTTTGAATGAAACGATTTGGCAGCAGCAACTGTAATGAATTCCCTGTTTTTTAAGGTGTGTAAAAATAAGGAGTTATTTCTAAGCCCCCGGGAAGAGCTTCTTAATTAAAAACACCAGCAGGAAAGTGTAGATAAATACCAATGCAAACCCCGAGAAAAGATAGAGAAATAAGCGGGAGAGGGAATCCCGCGGACGAATGATTTGCTGCAGGGATCTATTGATCATATAAACCGGGATCAGCGAAACAAGAATAACAAAAAGAATGATAAGTGATCTTGCTTGCATGGTAAATTGTAATTGAGGATACCGGCCAACCCTTAACTGCCTACCATTTCTTTTGCATTTTCAATAGCTGCAGCAGTGGGCTTCTCTCCTCCCAGCATTTTTGCAATGGCAGTAATCCTTTCCTCAGTCGACAGCCTCCGGATATTTGTTTTAACGGCATCCCTCACAATTTCCTTATACACGAAGAAATGAGCATCGGCTTTACCGGCGATCTGCGGTTGGTGGGTAATACAGATCACCTGCCGTCGGGATGCCAGTTCCTTGAGGATGATGCCAACCTGACGGGCGGCTTCGCCTGAAATACCGGTATCAATTTCATCAAAGATCAGGGTGGGCAGATCAATGGATTGCGCTACCAGCGATTTAATGCAAAGCATCAGCCGGCTTAGTTCACCACCGCTGGCCACTTTTCCCACTGGTTGAAATTGCCCGCTTTTATTCGCATCAAATAAAAAATCGATCGAATCGGCACCGTAGGATTGTAAGGGCCCATCCTTTATTTCAACTTTCAGTTTTGCGTTGGGCATGCCTACCCGCACCAGTAATTTATTTACTTTATCCTCCAGCGGACGGGCTTGCTTTCGCCTGCCTTCTGAAATTTGTTGCGCCGTTTGTTTAACCAGTTCCAGGAATTGAAAGTTTTCTTTTTCTTTTTCACTGATCTGGTCATCCATTTGCAAGACGGCCTTTAACTTTTCCTCCAGTTCTTGCCGGATACCAAGTAATTCCTTTGTTGAATGAACCCCGTGCTTTTTTTGTAGCTTAAATCCAAGCGAGAGTCTTTCATTAAGTTGCTCGATCTTTTGCGGGTCAGAGTTAATACGGCTGCTGAAGCGGCCCACCTCAGCTGCAATATCTTTCATTTCAACCTGGGTGGCTTGCAACCTTTGAGCCAGGCCTTCCAGTTCGGGATGGTAGGAAGCGAAGCCCGATAACTGGTTTAGCAGGGTTTTTAATTGCTGCACAAGGGGGGTCTCGCTTTCCTGCAGTTCATAATACAATTTATCCAGCATGCTTTTTATCCCTTCGGACTGGCCCAGCAATTTCAACTCCGCTTCAATGTCCTCAATTTCGTTTTCCCTGAACCCTGCTTCATCAAGTTCCGTAAACTGAAAGCGGTTATAATCTGCCTCTTTATCAAACTGAAGTTTTTGTTCTTGCAGGATCTCCCATTCCATTTTCGCTTTTTGCCATTGACGGTATTGACGACGGAAGGTTTCAAGTAAGGGACCCTGTGCCGCGAGGGCATCCAATACCTGGCGCTGGAAATCACTTTCGCCCAATTCCAGTGTATCAAACTGCTGATGCAGGTCAACGAGCAATGAACTGAGCGCATTCAATTGGGAAAGAATAACAGGTGTGTCATTAATAAAGGCCCGGGATTTCCCATTTACGCCGATTTCTCTCCTCACCAGCAATTCATCACTGTAGTCCAACTCATTTTTTACGAGGAATTCCCTGATATCCCCTTTTCCCGCCACCAGGAACATCCCTTCAACAACTGATTTTTTTTCTTTGTTAACCAATACAGAACTGTCGGCCCTGGCGCCGAGGATCAAACCTAATGCACCCATGATGATGGATTTGCCGGCACCGGTCTCACCGGTAATAATATTCAGGTTATCCGGGAATACAATATCCAGTTCATCAATAATTGCGTAATTCCGGATCGAAAGCTTTTGCAGCATGATACCGCAAATTAGGGGGAAATAGGTAATCGGGGATTCCCAAATAAAAACCCCCGGTTTGGCCGGGGGAAAAAAATAAAAAAGAAAAAATTATTTGATCTCTACGTTATTATGAAGCTCTTCATCTACGAGTATGCGTCCGCAGTTTTCGCAAACCATCACTTTTTTGTGTTGCTTAATCTCGCTTTGCTTTTGCGGGGGGATCGCATTAAAACATCCTCCGCAGGCATCTCTTTCTACCGGTACAACAGCCAGGCCATTGCGGTAGCTTTTACGGATCTTTTCATAACTGGCAAGTAAACGGGGATCCACATGCTGTTTGGCTTCACCGGCCATTTTTACAAAATGTTTTTCTTCTTTTTCGTTGGCGGCGATGATCTTTTCCAGCTCACCTTTTTTGGTAGAGAGGATTCCCTCTTTATTGGCGATATTCTTTTTGGCTTTTTCCAGTAACAGGGCCTTTTCAGAAATTTCTTCGGTAGCGTCTTTGATATGCTTCTCGGCCAGCTTTACTTCCAGCTGCTGCATTTCAATCTCTTTATTGATCGCCTCGAATTCCCGGTTATTCTTTACGTTGGTGCTTTGCTTCTCGTATTTCTTCACCAGGGCTTCGGCTTCTTTAATGGCATTCTTACGCTGCTCAATGAAATCCGTTACCCCGTTGATCTCT